>JAUSNA010000010.1 GCA_030645455.1 Candidatus Levyibacteriota bacterium
CTGCTCCAAGCTTGTCCATTTTGTTGATAAAACAAATTCTTGGAACATTGTATTTGTCTGCTTGGCGCCATACAGTCTCAGACTGTGACTGTACACCTTCCTCAGCGTCAAGAACGGTAATCGCACCATCCAAAACACGAAGAGAACGCTCTACCTCTGCTGTGAAGTCTACGTGGCCGGGTGTATCGATAAGGTTAAATCTATGATCTTTCCAGAATGTTGTTGTTGCGGCTGATACAATTGTTATTCCTCTTTCTCTTTCCTGGTCCATCCAGTCCATTGTTGCCGCACCTTCATGAACCTCTCCAATTTTATAAGTACGCCCCGTGTAATAAAGGATACGCTCGGAGGTGGTTGTTTTGCCCGCGTCAATATGCGCAATAATTCCGAAATTGCGGATTTTGTCCAATGCGACATTTCTGTCTTTTGTAACTGTTGTTTGTGGTGCTGCGCCAGCCATATATATTTACAATGTCTTTAAGTCAAAAAAACGACCCGATTGAGTCGTCAAAGACTATTCTATCAAATTGAGCTGAAAAAAGAAAGTAGTATGGGGGAGCGCCAGGGAGTACTATTACCCCCCGGCGCTCCGGTTACTGAAAGGACTGGCTTATAGGCCTTTATTGGCGAGAAAATCGCAGAGGTCGCTAATGCGGCACGCGTAACCCCACTCGTTGTCGTACCAGGCGGCAACCTTGACGAGGTTGTCCCCGACAACGTTGGTAGACATCCCGTCGACGATGCTTGAGCGTGTATCTCCCTTCATGTCCATCGAAACGACAGGGTCCATTGTGAATCCAAGGATCCCCTTCAGGGGACCGTCAGCCGCACAGGCCATAAGGAGTGCGTTGAGGGTTTGCTTGTCGGTGGACACCTCCGTAAGCGCGACGAGTTCGACGATGGAGACCGTCGGCGTCGGAACGCGGTACGAAAGGCCGTCGAGTATTCCATCGACTTCAGGAATGACAAGGCGAAGTGCTTTCGCAGCGCCCGTTGAAGTCGGAACGATGTTGAGCCCGCCTGCCCGCATTTCGCGAAGGTCGGTCCCTGCTGCCTTGTCCAGGATCTGCTGGGAGTTGGTGTAGGAGTGGATCGTCGTCATCTGGCCTTTGAGAAGACCGAGATTGTCAACGACCACCTTGACAACCGGGGCAAGCCCGTTTGTCGTGCAACTCGCGTTTGAGATGACATGGTGCTTCGCCGGGTCGTATTTCTCGGAGTTGACGCCAAGAACGACTGTAAAGTCCTCGTTCTTGGCGGGCGCGCTGATGATGACCTTCTTCACACTGTCGCGCTTGTGGGCAACCGCCTTCGTGGCGTCGGTGAAGAGACCGGTTGACTCGATGACGATGTCAACATCTGCAGTCCCCCACGGAATTGCCGCGGGATCCCTCTGCACGAAGCATGGGATCTGCCGTCCGTCAACCACAATGTGGTCGTGGCCAAATCCAACTTCGTGACCCTTCCACCCGCCGTAGTTGCTGTCGTACTTCAGGAGGTTGGCGTTGACCTCGGTTGGGACGAGTTCGTTGATTGCAACCACCTCCAGAACACCAGGGTACCGGTCGGTGATGGCCTTGAGAACTTGACGGCCGATGCGGCCGAATCCGTTGATGCCAATCCTTGTTGTCATTTATGCTTTCTTCCTTTTCCCGAATTTGAAAACTTAACCAGCGTTACACTTTTTCTACATTTTTGCTGTCCTTTCAGTTGTTCATGTGCTCATCAAGCGTAATGTGGCGCGCAATTTGCCTCACCGTTCTTGACAATTTTCGCATTATAGGCTAAAAACCACACTCAGTCAATTTGATTCAAATAAAAAATATTAAGAAAGAAGAATTTATCGGATATAATTTTACTTTTCGGGCTAAAAATATATGAAAATAGCAATTCTCCCCATCGAATACTATGACGGAGTTGACGCAAGACTCTCAAATAAGGGGATATTCATAATTAGGGGTATAGATTGTAATATTCTAGGGAGAATTAGCATGAATATCACAACAATTGATGTATCAAATGTAAAAAAGTGAATGCCGGGAACGAGGTAACTATTTTTTCGGACGATCCAAAGGATAAAAATTCTATCGAAAAAGCGGCAGAGATTTGTGGAACTATTGCTTATGAATTACTTGTAGGGCTTGCGCCATCCACAAGAAGAGTTTCATCGTGAACTATGCCATTGCCGCTGTGCAGCCTTGTCGGTTGACCATAAAGCAGCGCATTAGTATGCGTGAAATGAACAACCTGGTCGTATGGGATACTGGTCACCATTCTGACTTGGTTAATAAGTGATTCTATGGGGGACCCGTTGACATTCTTTTCAAGAGTTAGCCGATCAAAAGCACTTACCGGACTTCCCATTTCTTTTCTTAATCTATAAAATTCGAATAGAACATCGCTTTCGTATGCCATCCAAGTTCTGAGTGAATGAGGGGCAGGCATCGTAATTGCACATGCCCTATAAAACTCTTCTATTGAATCCCTACTCCACATCGCATCTATGTCTTTAATCACTGGAGAGGATGAATATCCCGATCTATAATGCCCAAGGTATTCTTCTGCCACCTCCCTGAACAAATCTTTAATCCGGGGCGATTCATCCTTCGTTTCAGATAAAACCAATTCAGTTCTCATAGCTCTTAGACATCTACTAACATCTGGCTCACCCAAATCCATCTCTTCTGCAATTCTGCGGGCAAATCCAACCGTTGAATAGTGCCCAGCCTCATTAGTTGCTCTCACTAACGTTCCAACATCTGCTATTTGCCCGTAAAAATCATCTTTCTTGCCTGAATTGCTTCCGAGTATTTCCGTCATTTCCAGCCTTGCGCCAATTCTGTCACCGGTTTTTCTACCCGATCTAACAGAATATATTGCATCTCTCCCCACCATAACACCGTTACCGGCCAATAACTCAACTATTTGTGCTCCAGGAACACTTCTATCCTTTATTGGGATACCTATTCTTGATGTAACATCCTCAATTCTTCCCATAAAGTCGAATTATAGCTTATCAAGCATGAATTTCAAATAAAAAACTTGACATCAATTATCCAAAAGGTATTGAATAGTAATATGGCAAAAAAGAAAAAGAAGTCAGACGCAATGCATTTCTTCCAAAATACCAGGACCGGTTTTTACTCATTGGTCATAGTTACCATAATCTTGATGCTTTCAGCCATAAATATGTACGGCTCTGCAAATTTTGAAAGTGACGTTCTGGGAGACAGTGATAGATCCAAAGATAGAGCTGAAAAAAATGAAGAAGAAAAAGAAAAGGAAGAACAAAAAAGGGAAGAAAAAGAAAAAAAATCAGAAGAAATGCGTGAAGAAAATAAACAAAAAATAGAACAAAAATATGAAATAAATCCGGAAAAAATAAAACTTGAATACCAATACGAAGACGCAAATTCAAAAATCAAACGTAAAATTGAATTTAAAGATGGAGAACAACAGATTGAAGAAGAGATTGAAAACAAATTAGTGGACGACATCGAAGAAGATTTTGAAGATGAGAGTGAAACAGAAATTGCCTCTGATAGCTCTTCGGTTACCATTACAAAAAATAAAGTAAAAGCACGGTCAGGATTTCCTCTAACAATTGATGGTGCAACAAACCAACTCATCGTGACCCGTCCTGACGGATCAACAAAAGCTGTAAGCATCTTACCGGATCAGGCGGTTGAAAATTTCATGCGTCATAAAAAGATAAATCTTATCAATTTTGAGGAGCCGGATACGGGCACGCCATCAGGGGATACGGGAAATACCGGAAGCGAATCTGCTGAAAATACTGGTGATGAAGATCAGGCTGAAATAAAACTTGTTGAATATGACAGTCAAGTAGCTTATGAAATAAAAGGTAAGAAAAAATTAAAGCTCCTAGGATTTTTCCCGATAACAACTCCAACAACAGGATATGTAAGTGCTGAGACCGGGGATGTTATCGGCCAGGATGAGTCATTATTTACAAAATTCCTCGACCTTCTATCACCTTAATCTTTGCTACAAGTAATATCAATCAGTCTTGCGTCTTTGGTCAGTTATATATAATATAACATTGTGGAAAATACAGGAGACATTGCGCAACCCGCACCACTCACCCCAGAAGAGCGTTTAAAAATCTTTAATGAAGTAAATAATAAGTTTGCTGTAAGAACAAAAACTACAATTGGCATGGATGTTTTGGGGAGGACAGATGTTGGGCAAGCAATTGAATTGACAAATCAACTAGAAACTCTTGATTTATCAAATGCCAAAGAAGGTGATATTGTTTGGTGGCTAACAGAAAATAGCAATAATTATTTTTTGGTATCAGGTATTAACGAATTAAATAAAGAACTTTCCGGTTCTTTCAAAA
>JAUSNA010000011.1 GCA_030645455.1 Candidatus Levyibacteriota bacterium
CGAAAAGCTTGATCAGACCACATTCTTGCCTCCGGGAGTCCATACAAGCGGAGGAGCGTTCCTGGGAGAAGGCGATGAGGTACTAGTGCCCGAAGATCAATACTTTGCGATGGGTGACAATAGGGATTTCAGTTCGGATTCCAGGGAATGGGGTTTTGTTCCGAGAAGTGCAATTATTGGGAAGTCCTTTTTCGTGTATTGGCCGGTAAATCAGACAAGAATGGTCAAACACACATCTTTCTAGGTAAAATATTGAAATTTGGCCGTTTTTGAAGGGCTGAAAGGGTTACGTAGTGCGATCCGGAAGTGTCATTTAGCCTTCGAGAAGCTTTTGGTAAATTCTTTTTAATTCTTCGCCGGTTTTATCCTCAGAACCTTTTATTGTAATTATTATCTTACCAAGCGCTCTTGACTGATCAAATTTCACGTTCCACCCATATCTCTCACCTAATGTCTTTGCCATTTCGTCCTGTTCGGGGATATAAATTTTATCGCTTTTCTTTTGAGGCTCTTTTTTCTGGATTTCTGCCTTGACCTGGCGGGCAACATCCTCAGCTCCCCTCACGCTTATACCCTCAACGAGTATTTTTTTGAATGCTTGAAGCATAAGCTTTGGATCTCCGATTGAGATGAGAGGTCTTACGTGGCCCTCAGTAATAACTCCAGCAGCTAATGCATCCTTGATAGCATCAGGTAGAGTCAAAAGCCTGATGGTATTTGAAATATAGGGAAGCGATTTTCCAACTCTTTTTGCAACTTCGGTTACTGACAAATTGAATTCGTCAATAAGTCTCTTATATGCCTGTGCGCGCTCAATAGGGTTAAGATCTTCTCTTTGAACGTTCTCAACAATTGACATTTCAAGCATTTGCTGGGGTGTTGTTTGCTTGACTACAACCGGAACGCGTCCGAGGCCTAAAATTTTTGCAGCCCTCCATCGTCTTTCACCAGCAATTATCTGAAATCCGGCAGGTGTCTCGGCAACAACAATGGGCTCAAGAATTCCCTGTTCACGGATTGAATTTACCAAATCTGTAAGTGACTCGGGAGAGATAAGACCTCTTGGCTGGAGGGGGTTAGGCTGAAGAAGCGATAAGTCCAGTTCGACAATTGACATTGTCATTTTGTCATCCATAATTTTGTAGTTACTATACAACTTCCACTACTTTTTTTCCACGGGCAATTTTAAACTGGACAGTCCCGTCGGAAACTGCAAAAATAGTGTAATCTTTTCCCATTGAAACTCCATTTCCCGGTCTAAATTGAGAACCTCTCTGGCGGACAATAATATTTCCTGAGATAACTTTTTCCCCGCCATATTTTTTAACGCCCAAACGCTTCGAAATTGAATCTTTATTTCCTTTAACGGACCCTGCCGACTTTGTATGTGCCATTTATTCTTTTCCTCCCTTTATGTCTGTAATTTCAATTTTCGTTAATTCCGAGCGAAAACCTGTTACGCGCCTGAACCGTGCCTTTGCTTTGAATTTTGCAACTCTGACTTTATCTCCTCTTTTTTGCTCTATAATTTTGGCTGTAACAGTAGCCCCTTTAACAATGGGCGTTCCGACAACAACAGCCTTATCGTCTCCCGTTAGAAGCACCTCTTCAAAAGCTATGCTTTTTCCGCTGTCGCCCTCAATTTTGTCTATTTCAAGTACAAGACCCGGAGTAACTTTGTACTGTTTTCCGGACGCTTTTATAACTGCATAATTCATTGTGGAAAGTATTGTACCAAAAAAGTTAAGATTTCACAATTGTTAACCTCACCCTATTTCAATAGTGCGGTGCTTCTTGTTTTCGTACCCGATTGAGGATACTATGCCAAGCAATATGAAAGTTGTAACCAGCGAGCTCCCGCCATACGAAACAAATGGTAGTGTTACCCCGATAATAGGCATCATCCCCATATTCATTCCGATATTGGTTATTGACTGAGCCAATAGTAGAAAAAATATCCCCATCACGATCAAATATGCATACGTATCATCAAGACGCTGGGACACACGATAAATTCTATAAAGCAGGAAAAACATCAGCGCTATAATACTTACGCCTCCCAAAAAACCCAATCCCTCGCTAATTGAGGCAAAAATAAAATCCGTCTGTCTTTCAGGCAAAAATCTCAACACCGATTGGGTACCCTCCCCTAACCCCTTCCCAAAAAATCCACCGCTACCGATAGAAATCAGGGCCTGGATCGCGTTATATGATGAGCCTGAGGGGTCAGCTGTTAGGTTGAAAAGTGTTACCAAACGTTCTTTTTGATAAGGCTTTAAAAATTGTAAGGCAAAAGGCGCCGGTACTGTCACTGCCAAAAGAGAAAGAAAGTAATATTTCATCGGAAAACCATACATCAAAAGCATGCCTACAAATGAGGCTATGTACATTAGCGCTGTTCCAGTATCTGGCTGCCGCAAAATGAGCACTAAAATAGGAAATGCTATTAGCATTGCCAGAAAATACTTTGCAATATTTGGATATTTGGCATATGCAAGAAAATGAGCAATGACAATGATAAAAAACGGCTTCAAGAATTCTTCAACTTGAAGATGAATCCCAAAAATAACCAGCCAACTTTTAGAACCGTTAACAACCGTTCCGAAAGTCAAAACGATGATAAAACCGATTATGATCAAAGCATAAAGATATTTCGGATACAGTGCAAAAAACCTGTAATCGATATTAAGAAATACAAAATAGAGAAAAATTCCACTCAAAAGGAATAGTACTTGCTGTCTAAAAAAAAGAAAATCGATGGAAAGCAACGTAGACAAACTTAATACAACTAAAAGAACTGCCGGAATAAGAAGAGAAAAATCGATTCTGTGTATGGAAAAACGGTTCATTTATGCAATTTTTACCTCAAAAGTATCGGCGATGGAAATTTCCCCTACCAGTGCTTTTCTTTTTATTTCTTCCTCGTATTCGGATGGCCAAGATGGAAGAGATACGTTTACTAACTGAGTCATACCTGTTCCCATTTCTTTCCTTTTTTTCTGTATGCTTCTAATAATATCCCGTGCTTCACCTGCAGCAATATCCAGATTTGCTTCATCTGTCGAACCTTCGACCGTAAAGAATTCGCCCTTTTTCCCAAACTTCAATTCTTTGACGTTGACCTCACTCAAGACTACCTGCAATACCTCATGCGATATTTCTTCAGGACCACAGTAGGTAAGCTCTTTTATTGGAATTTTTACTTTAATACTGTTCTGTTTTCGAAAAGCACTAATAACAGAAGCCAACTCCTGTCCCGCCTGCATCTCATTTTCTATTCCATCATCTATCAAATTTTCTTTAGTTTCAGGCCAAAATTCCAAATGAACCGACTCCTTGCCCGTAAGATTGCGGAAAATCTCTTCAGAGATAAAAGGAGTAATTGGTGCGATGAGCAGGGACAATTGCGTTAAAACCTCATACGTTGTGTTATAAAAATTCTCTCTGTCATTTTTGTCATCTACGCTCGCTCCAACTCGGTCGCGTGAACGTCTGATGTACCAAGTCGACAGATCATTCACGAATTTTTTGTATTCGCTTATTGCTCCAACCGTATTGTAACCATCCAGGTGGTGAGTCATCTCTCTACAAAGTCTATTTAATTTTGACAAAATCCAACGGTCTAATACATTTTGTGAAGGAATTGGTTCGCTTCCCTTCTCCCATCCGTCAATATTGGCATAAGTTACGAAGAAATTGTAAACATTCCAAAGAATTAAAAGCGTTCCTCTTACTTGGTCTCTATAATCTATTTCTGAAATCCTAATGTCCTCACCGTTCATAACGGGAGACCCGAGCAAATACATCCGCAAAGCATCCCCTCCGTATGTTTGGATCAGCTTCTTAGGATCCGGAAAATTACCGTAATTTTTGCTCATTTTCCGCCCGTCCGTGCCTAGAATTACACCCTCAACAACTACATTTTTGAAAGCAGGTGCATCATAGAGAGCTGCACCAATAACATGTAAAACATAAAACCATGCTCTAATTTGTCCGGTATACTCGGCAATAAAGTCCGGAGGAAAGAAGTCTTCGATTTTCTCCTCACTATTAAATGGAAAATGACGCTCGGCAAATGAAGCACTTCCAGCCTCAATCCAGCTATCGAGTACTTCTTGTACTCTTTTTACCTTACGATCACATTTTTTACACGTTATTGTTATTTCATCTATATAAGGCTTATGTAAATCTATGACTTTCATACCTGAAATCTGTTCTAATTCTTTGATCGATCCGGGAACATATCTTTCCCCACATTCACATTCCCATACCGGAACAGGGCTTCCCCAATACCTGGAACGGGAGATATTCCAGTCAGGAGCATTTTCCAAACTCTTTAAAAATCTTCCGTTTTTAAAATGCTGAGGAAACCAATTGACCTTTTCATTTGTCTCTTTTAATTTTTCCTTCAAATCATTAACATTTACGTACCACGCGTTTTGAGGAGCATAATAAAGCCTGGTTGCGCATCTCCAGCAATGCGGTACGTTGTGTGGCAGGGGTTTATCCTCATAAATAAGCCCTCGGCTCCCAAGATCTTCATTTACAGCATTATTTGCATCTAAATAATACATTCCCCCAAATTTAGGAACGTCATTTTTTATTACTCCTTCTTCGTCAACGTGCATTTCAATGTGAATATTTTGCTCTAGCATTACTTTTAGATCCTCTTCCCCATAAACAGCAATCGTTACAACTCCTGTTCCCTCATCTGCTGTTACAAAATCCCCACCGATAATTTCGAAAGCGCGCTCACCATCTTTGATTTCGTAATAATCGTAATGAGGAACAAATTTTTTACCGATAAGATCTCTCCCCTTCATCTCTTCAATTATTTCGTACGGGATATCCTGATGAAGCATCTTAACCGTTGACTCTGCAAGAATATAATATTCGTCACCCTGCTTTACTTTTATATATGAAAGATTGGGATTGACCGCAAGCGCAGGTGTTACGATTTTATTCCATGGAGTAGTTGACCACGCAAGTATGAATGTGTTGTCCATTCCTTCCAGTTGATACTTATAGGTAGTTGCCGCATCCTTGATCTCTTTGTAGTTATCTGCGTCCATCGCAACCTCAAAGTTAGAGATAGGGGTTGAACAATGAGGACAATACAGCGATACTCTCAATCCTTTGTAGATATGTCCCCCCTCGTACATTTGATGAAATACCCACATGACAGATTCCATGTAATCCATATCCCATGTCTTGTATGCCTTTTTGAAGTCTACCCAACGTCCTATCTTGTCGATATACCACCCCCACTCACCGGACACTTCTTCGACGTATTTCTTACACTCGTTGATGAATGTTTCAACTCCAACTTTTTCTTCAATATCGCGTTTTCTTTTTATATGAAGCTTTCCTTCTACCTTGTTCTCTATGGGAAGACCGTGTCCGTCCCATCCCCACACTCGTCTCACCCTATACCCCTTCATTGTCCAATATCTACCGAAAAGATCTTTTGGGAGCGATGAAAGCAGTGAGCCGTAATGCGGCATTCCGGTTACAAAAGGCGGACCATCAAGAAATGTCCATTTTTTGTCTTTAGGTCGGGACTCAACAGATTTTTCAAATATCTTATTTTCCTTCCAATAAGAAGTAACACTATCCTCCATTTCGGAGAAAGAAATCTGAGGAGAAACAGGTTTTAACATAGCTTCAATTGTAGCCTAATCAACCTCTTTTCTCAACAACAGCAATACGCATTTTGACAATTAAGTAACAAGAACTTCTAAAATGTGGGGTTTATTTTTGGCTGCTTGCTCCTGCAACACTTTGCTGCAGCGAATTTGACTGAACTGAGGATTGCTGGCTTTTGACAATATATAAAGCCTCAAAAACTATAAAAAGTAGAATTATACTCAAAAACATTAACTTAGTTGTCGTAATTTTCTTGCTTTTTGGTATCCTTTTGACGGCCTTTTTTCTTTTCATATTATTACTTTAGACTCTTTTGCTCTTTTTTGTCAAGAGAAAATACCATCAAAGAATAACACTAGTGTCCAAATCTTTCGTTGAATCATTTAAGATATATACATCGGCATTATACTCATCCGCTCCAACTAAAGTTGCCCCTCCGGTAAGTATTGCCTCATACGGTCTGCAGTAGTTACATCCTCCGCCCTGAGTACAAGCAAATTTTTCCAAAGTTCTGGCCAATTTTATTTTACGCGCAATATCCAGAACCCGTTTATTCGCATCTTCCATGTTCGGAAGGGGACAATCTGTCAGATCATCACTGCGTTCCAGATACCAATAACTTGCTTTTTCCACCTTCCTTTTCTGGGTATTGCTAACCAGCAGCAAATATATGGGAAGCTGCAAAGAATCACCGTCCTCATCATTTTTACCTGTTTTAAAATCAATAATATTTACTCCGTCTGTCACCGGCAAATATTCAAGCCAGTCAATTTTCCCACACAAAATGATATTTTCTTCCTCAGACAGCCAGTAATTCGGCAGATCCATCTTAATTTTTACAGCTTGCCGAGCAATTGGACCGGGGTTATTACTTACTCTTTTGAGCATTTCCATGCCCCTCGCGTTATAACGCTGCTCAGTCTCAGCGTTATTAAATCCTCCAAGAGGACCTTTAACTTTTTTCCATGCTTGTTCAAATTTCTGAATAAGGGGAACATCAAACCTTTTGTCTACAGGGAGTATCGAAAGACTCTCGATAACCTCGTGCACCACTTGACCAAGCGCCAAGGGAGGCGACATGAGCTTTATCTTATGATTGGTCGACGGATCCTTATAAACATGCTTAAGATAATATGCCCGAGGACATTGTAGAAAATCGCTAATAGACGTGTGGGAAACCCAAACAGCAGAATATTTATCCGAGCTCATATTTTGTTTACAGTATATAGTATTTAGTATTAATATTGAAGATATACTATAATCAAAGCATGAAAATAAATGATGTGGTCTTTACCAACCACGCCATTGAAAGAATGCAGGGAAGAGGAATTGCGGGCGACTGGGCATGGCAAACCGTGAGAAATCCGGATACAACCGCAGCAGGCAAAGAAAAACACACCACAGAATTTGCAAAAGAATTCGGAACACACAAAGTAACAGCAATTGCCAAGAAAAATGATATCGGAGAATGGGTTGTTTTATCCGTTTGGATGGATCCTCCGTTACACGGGACTCAGGATTATTATAAAAAAGAAAAGTACCACAAAAAAATGGAAAAAGAAAGAAGTCTTGACAAAAAAATGGAACGAGCATCATTTTGGGGAAAACTATTTCTTACACTCCGAAAGCAAATAGGTATTTAAATGGACCACTCAAAAAAAAGTACCTACCATTTTTCAATCGATGCACTAAGAGTCCTGGCAATACTTGCAGTTATTATGATTCATGTATCAACAAAGACTCTATCAATGCTAAAACTCCAGGTTGATGAGGCTACATTTTCATTATTTCTCAACCAGATTTCCCGCTTTGCCGTACCGCTTTTTTTTCTAATTTCAGGATTTGTCCTTGAATTAAATAATAAAGAAGGACTCTCATATCTTAAGTTTTTTAAGAAAAGAGCAACGAGGATAATTACCCCCTTTCTCTTTTGGACATTACTTTATTTTTTGATTGCCTGCAACTTCAATTTTTCAACCGTTTTTACCGACAAATTTTTCTGGACTGTAATTCTTGGAACCGCATCGTATCATTTGTATTTTATACCAACTCTTATCCTATTTTATCTTGCTTTCCCCTTTCTTCATGCGGGTATAAACATCTTGAAAAAACCCGTGGTCTTACTTACTATTCTTCTTGTGCAAGGTGCGCTTTTATACCGCGACTACTATATCAAGGCTTGGGAGCTGCAATATGACCTGAGAATTGCACTATTGAGCTTTTCGATGTTTATTTTAGGCATGGTGGCAAGCCATCATAAAGACACGATTTACAAATACGCTTCTAAATTCCGCTATGCACTTTTGGGACTTCTAGTGTTCTTTTTGTTCTTTATCACCTTTCATGTTTATGATATGACGCTCAAGCTTAAAACCTCCAGATTTATTTACAATCAATTCGGACCGTTGAATTATTTATATACCGGGGTGCTTGCGTCTTTCCTTTTTTATATTTTGGAAAAAACAAAATTTATGAAAAATCCCTTCATTCTTTTATCCAAACTCTCATTTTTTGTTTTCTTCATCCATGTGTTAATTCAAAATCTAATATGGAATAATATACTTGCCCAATTTGTAGAATTGTACGGCACTGGGATTTTAAGAACCTATTGGTTTGATATTGCCCTTTTTACAATTATCTCTTTTCTTTCTTTTGGGATTGCATTTATGATTCATAAAATTCCCGGAGCAAATAGAATCACAGGATAAAATATGAAAACAACAATTAGAGCCGACAAACTACTATCTTCATTAGGCATTACGTCTAGGCGAGGTGTTGAGAATTTCATAAAATCCCACAAGGTTACAGCAGACGGCACAAAAATTACCGAGCACGGACAGCGGATTTATACAAAAGCAAAAATAAAAGTGAACGGTGAGGAACTAAAAAAAAGTAAAAAGGTATATTTTCTTCTCAACAAGCCAAAAGGCGTTGTATCCACTGCTCGAGATGAATTTGGAAGACGAAATGTCGTATCGCTGATCAAAACTGACGCACGGATTTTTCCGGTAGGAAGACTCGACCGCGACACTCACGGACTACTCATTCTTACCAACGACGGAGATCTTACAAATATGCTTATTCATCCCAAATACCACATCGGCAAAACATATCAACTCGCAATTAAAGGTCAAGTACAACCCTCGCATATTGAGAAATTTGAGACAGGGATAGAACTTGAAGACGGTATCACCCAACCGGCAAGAATATCGGTAATTCAAAAAAGGAAGGACGCAACTATAGTTGAGCTTACAATTTTTGAAGGCAAGAAGAGACAGATTAGACGCATGTGCGAAGCAATACGTCTTCCTCTTCTGGATCTTATGCGTATCAAGTTTGGAAATTTAACTCTCGATGACCTCAAGGAAGGTCAATACCGAGAGCTAACCGGAAGGGAAGTGGAAAATTTAAAAAATCTTGTTAAAAACCCTGCTTAGCCTCGCTTGACTTTACCCAAATACTTTTATACCGTTAGAATATGGTACGACCAATAAGAAAGACCTCAACGTCACATAAATTCAAAAAAATAATTACTTCTCCATTTCTTATGCCCTTTGCAATATTTATTTTCGTTGTAATTACTCTTCCGATCGTATATCTTATGAGCCAGAAAAGTATTGATATCAGGCAACGTGCCGCAACAATCTCCAATGGACCGATTGCAATTAATACCGATGAGGCATCTTATGCGGCTGCAGCTCAAGAAGTAACGCCTAAAAAGGCATTCAATTGGACTCTTGGCGTAGTAGTCGTATTTGTTGTAGCAGCAGGTTTTGCTTCATTTATTGTATACCGCAAAAGAGTCAATTCTTTCTAGATTTCAGGCTTTTAAAAAGACGAATTTTAGTATAAACTCATCTCTGTTATTTAAGAAAAAGATGCATATTATCACAGGAACCGTAGCGTACGACTACATAATGGACTTTCCGGGATTGTACGAAGACCACATTCTCCCTGACCAGATACACAAAATCAATCTTTCGTTTATTGTTAATAAATTTGAAAGACGACGCGGAGGTACTGCCGGAAATGTCGCCTATTCACTCGCACTTCTTAAAACCCCCCATTTATTATTCACCTATGCCGGAAAAGATTTTGATGAGTATAAAACGGCTTTTGAAAAATTAAAAATCAACTTAACAGGAGTTAAAATCGACAAAAAAAATTACACTTCGACAGGATTTGCCATGACCGATAAAAATGACAACCAGATTTGGGGATTTTTTAACGGTGCGACTGATAACATTCCAAAACTACAACTTTTTTCAGTAGCCAAAAAGGGGGACACCGTACTTATCGGACCCGCCGGGGCAAAGGGATCGATGAGTCTTATTTCACAATGCATAGAGCATAATTTTTCCTATATTTTCGATCCGGGATTTATCTTGACACAAGTCACAGACAGTGAGCTTACAAAAGGAGTAACTCATGCAAAATATTTAATAGGAAATGATTATGAAATTGAAATGATAGGGCGTAGAGTTAAAAATTTCAAAAAAATTGCTAAGGAAAAAATTGTCATAAAGACTTTGGGAGGAAAAGGTGCGGAAGTAATGGATCATGGGGAAAAGATAGATATCAAACCGGTTAAAGTTACAAAAGTGGTTGACCCCACGGGTGCCGGAGACGCCTGGAGAAGTGGATTTATTGCCGGGCTTGAAAGAAATTTTGACATCACAACGTGTGCCAAGATGGGATCTACTGCTGCTTCCTTTGCTGTTGAGAAATACGGAACTCAACAACACTCGTTTTCGTTACAAGAATTCAAACTTCGCTATAGACATACATATAAAACTTTGTTAGATTTGTAACTATGGCAAAAGGCGATGCATACGACGTTAAAGATCTAAAACTGGCACCTGAGGGAAAATTAAAAATCGAATGGGCAGAGCAGCAAATGCCGGTTCTTAGAAATATCCGTGAACGCTTCGCAATCGACAAACCCCTTAAAGGAATTCGCTTAGCAACTTGCCTTCACATAACTTCGGAGACTGCAAATTTACTTATTACTTTAAAAGCAGGCGGCGCACAAGTTGTTGCCAATGCTTCAAATCCCTTATCAACCCAAGATAGTGTTGCCGCATCACTTGTCAAGGACTTTAACATCCCGACATTTGCAATAAAAGGTGAAGACAGCAAGACCTACTATTCTCATCTTAATGCCGTTCTAGATTTTAGACCAAACATTACCATGGACGACGGAGCAGACCTTGTACACATGCTTCATACAAAACGCACCGATCAACTTTCTGAAATCATGGGATCATCTGAAGAAACAACAACAGGAGTCATAAGACTTAAAGCTATGGAAAAAGAAGGAGCACTTCGCCTCCCCGTTGTTGCAGTAAATGACTCTGACACCAAGCATCTTTTTGACAATAGATATGGCACGGGACAGTCAACAATTGATGGAATACTGCGCGCTACCAATATCCTTCTTGCAGGAAAAACATTTGTGGTCGCCGGATACGGGTGGTGCGGGCGAGGCGTTGCGATGCGGGCAAAAGGCATGGGAGCAAATACAATTGTTGTTGAAGTTGATTCGGTACGGGCTTTGGAAGCGGCAATGGACGGATATAGAGTTATGACCATGGAGGAAGCGGTAAAAGTGGGTGATATTTTTGTAAGTGCTACCGGGAATAAGCACGTAATTTCTTTAAAACATATCGAAAAAATGAAATCAGGGGCAATTATAGCCAATGCAGGACATTTTGATGTTGAAATTGACATGAGCGGGCTTGAAAAATTGAAAACTAAAAAAAGGAATATAAGGTTTTCCCTCGATGAATATACACTCCCTTCAAAAAAGCGAATTTATGTATTGGGTGAAGGAAGGCTTGTCAATCTCGCCGCCGCCGAAGGGCATCCGGCAGAAGTCATGGACATGTCTTTTGCCAATCAGGCGCTTGCTGCTGAATTCATTTTGGAAAATAAAGGCAAACTTGAAAATAAAGTTTACGTCCTCCCCGAAAATATCGATAAAGAAGTAGCACTTCTTAAATTACTGTCTATGGGAATCACAATTGACAAGTTGTCCAAAGAACAAAAAACGTACCTCTCCTCCTGGAATGAAGGAACTGCATAATTTGGCCACGAAAAAGGGCACCCCAGTAATAACACATCACCAAGAACTGCTACTGGCCGCACGGTTGCGACTGTTGCAGGTCAATGACCTTTTTCGTTATTCTGTTGGTGCCCTGGCACTTTCCTTTCCTGCAAAAGATTTGTTCTGAGGCTAGAAAACTTCCTCAGTCATCATCGTCAACGCTGAAGTTGTCGTTGTCAAATCCGAGGTCACCGTCGTCGTCCCATGGCGATTGGCCGGGGAAAACACCCGGAGTCTCGGGAGAGTCGTTCATGACTGCTTCAGAACCCTGAGACTCCCCACTAGAACGCGGCCACTCCTCCTCAATAGAGAGGTGTCCACGGACGATGAGGCGCTCGCGAACCTCGAGGATTGAAACAACCCCAAAGTTACGTATCCGCCAGCGGCCGGTTTGATCCTTCCGCAGGGCTAGAAGTTGGGAGACGGTAGTTACCCCTGCCACCTTGAGAGCATTGGATATTCTGATTGGCAGATCGAGATCTTTAACCAGAAGCTCTCCTTTGGCATCAACTTCAGCAGCCTCCTCTTTCCCCTTGGAGGGAAGTTCATTGAGACGCAAATGAAGCAGTTGAACGATTCTCGCGTCAACTTCATGAAGAGCGGCTTCAAATCGCCGTCCTAGCTTGAGTTGTTGAGCGATAAGAAGCGCTGGGCTTGTCCCCACATAGCATTCCGCTGAATCCCACTTGGGATCAGGAAACGAGAGTACGAATACTTTCTTTTTCTGTGCTAAATCAGGGTTGTCCCGATTCACCCCAAACCGCGTAAGGATATTGCGGGCGTTGCCCACAAACCGATGGAGACATTTGGCGTAGTCATCCATTGAAAGAGTTCCGCCAGTCGTATTTCCTCTCGGATCGAATTCCGCGAGCGCCGCGAGTAGAGCCTCGATTTCTCCTGTGATATTGGCGTACACGACATCACTGCGTTGTAGAAGCTGGATCAGCTCGTCAACGCTGAAGTCGCGCACGAGCTTTTCAGGTGTGATTGCGTAGCGGACTTCACCCTGCAGTTCGGGTAAATGGGTGACTCGGTCGTAAGTTGGAATACCGAAGATCTCGATGATCCTTTGCATCCAACGAACTTGTGTTTTATCGCTTGCCATGGTCGTTCTCCCTCATTTTTAAATTCCGGTCGTGAACTTGTGTGCGGTATTCGAATGGTTACGAACCCAATTGGAATTAGATGTTAGGTACTCAACACGTAGCAACTATCTTTTCAGAGCATGGCTCTTCTAAGGGACAACTTTCCGTTTTCTCCTAGAAAAGCCATGCTTTTCCTTTGCAAGATTGTTAATGTGCTGTGTCTTGAGCATAGTTAACATCAATTTTGGCACGCTATATACCATCTGATGATAACGACTCAATGGAAGGGATTATACCAAAGAATTGAATCAAAACAAATATTATAGGGCACTCTATATCATGAATGAAGAGACACAGTAGATTCTAAACAGTAAGACCGTGGCCGTTTTCTTTGAGCCATTTAATTTGTTGCTTGTAAGAAGGGTTCACCGAACGCACTTTATTCCAAAATTTGGCCGAGTGATTTTTTTCTATAGTATGTGCAAGCTCGTGGATCACAACATACCGGACTACTAATAACGGTGTCATAATAAGCCGCCAATTGAATTGCAAACGGTCATCATGAGTACACGATCCCCATTTTGATTTCGTGTCCGAAAAAGAAATACCATTATATGCAGTTTCCATTTTTGCCGTATATTCATCGGCAAGCTTTGTAATTTCCGTCTTTGCCTGCTTTATGTACCATTTTTCCATAGTCTCCCTTCCGCGTGCTGCAAGGGCTAAGGGAAAAAGTAATTGGTCTTCTTTAATTTCAATATGTATATAGGGGCCCAATAAGAGACTGTATTCGTGCCCCAAAAATACAAACTTTTCTCCATTCTCAAATTTTTTTGACGGCTTTGTGTTTTTTTTGACATATTCTTGCCTGACCTTAATCCATTCGCTTTTACTTTTAACAAAAGCCTTTATAGCAAATTCGGGAATATATTTAGGAGCTCTTACTTCAACTGTTCCATTGGGAAGAACAACAATCGCAATTGACCTCCTATCAGACCTGGTAATTTTCAAACTTTCTATCTCCTCCATAGAACTGAATTATAATATCACTTTATTATCATTTGTATAACAAAAACATGTAAAAGAAACTCTGAATATTACTGATATTGTAGATTTTGACTTTAATTGGCAAAGAGAGTAGTCCAAACACCAATATAAGTCCATCTATGCTATATTAATTTAAATAAACATGCAGGACCTGAAAATATTTTTTGAACTTCACCGCACCGACCTTATTAGCTTTGAAAGTGTCTATTTTATTTTTTTTGTTATTTTCTCGCTTGTTGTATTCCACTTGTTCCATAGGTCAAAAATTATCCTGCTCATATTGAATCTTCTCTTCTACTCTGCGTTCTCCCTAAAAATGACCTACTTCATCCTTATCCTTGCATTAATTAATTATGCAGGCGGTATGGTTCTTTACCTAAAGAAATCCTATATATTGTGCATCCTTCTAGTCTTAGTAAATTTATCAATGCTTATGTACTATAAATACTTTAATTTTTTTATAGATTCTCTTCATTCACTGAAGTTATTTTCAAATATTGATACGCTCTCATACCTCGTAGTACCTCTTGGAATATCGTTTTTTACTTTTGAACTCATGCATTACATTATTGACATTTATAAAGGTAAAAAGCCCGTATTTAATATCATTCATTATTTAAATTTTGTCTTCTTCTTTCCGACACTATTTGCAGGACCTATCAAAAGATTTGAGAATTTTGTACCCCAATTGAAAAAGACAAGTAAAATTAATTTTTATGAAAATTCCCTACTTATTATAAAAGGCTTGTCGAAAAAAATTATACTTGCCGACAATTTAAGTAATTTTTCAAATTACGGATTTCAGACACAAACAAATTCCCTTGTTACTCTTGTTGGGATATTTGCTTTTAGTCTGCAAATTTATTTTGACTTTTCCGGCTACACAGATGTTGCACGAGGTACTGCAGGTCTTTTAGGTGTACATATTCCGGAGAATTTTATCTCCCCTTATACATCTAAAAACATAAAGGAATTTTGGCGCAGGTGGCATATAACTTTGATGCTATGGATAAGAGACTATATTTACTTTCCATTGGGAGGCTCTAAGAAAGGCAAACTCAGACAAATCATAAATCTTCTTGTTATTTTTATGATTAGCGGTCTATGGCACGGGGCAGCATGGCATTTTGTAGTGTGGGGGCTATACCATGGATTTCTTATAGCAGGCTATACGTTGGTCAAAAATTATTCATTGATGAAAATTAAATTCGGTACAAAATTTTCAATACTCATAACTTTTATGCTGGTAACTTTTGGATGGGTTTCCTTTCGCGCGGCAAGCGTTACGGATGCGCTGAGGATATTTAAGCAAATTTTCCAGCTTAACAATTATTACTATTTGGATAAATTGATAGCTTTGCAGCTTTTATCTGTTGTACTTTTACTTTGCCTTTATCTTCTTCTTCCGCATATATTTAAACGTCTTAAGGCTCAAAATTTTGCATATTATGCATTTGCAAGAAAT
>JAUSNA010000013.1 GCA_030645455.1 Candidatus Levyibacteriota bacterium
ATGTATCAAAAGATCTTTACTTTTGAGAGCTATGAGGTCGAGGTGGCATCGGATGGGGAAGAGGGGCTTGAAAAGGCAAAAAAGGTAAAACCTACCATTATTCTTCTTGACGTTATGATGCCAAAGATGAATGGGATGCAGGTGCTTGAAAAGTTAAAACTTGACCCTGAAACCAAATCCATTCCTGTCGTGATGTTGACCAATCTTGCAGGCCAGCAGGATGCTGAGGCAGCTCTATCAAAAGGAGCTGTTAAGTATATTATTAAAAGTGAATATGAACCAAAGCAGGTAGCTAATATGGTAAAGGAAATTATTGCAGGATATACACGCAATGAAGTTCCAAAGTAGAAATTGCCCCGAAAATGAAAAAAGCTGCCAAAAAAAGCTCTACTGTAAAGATTGTAAGCAGAAAAAATTCTAAGGAAAAGATTGTTATTCCGCCTGATGTTTTGGGGGATAATATAAGCAACGAAATTCCCGAAGCAACAAGCAGCGTTTCCCCCGAGCAGTCAGTGGAAAAGTTAGTGTCAGAAGCACCGATCCCGGAGGTTATCAAGCCGGAAAATGATGATGCAGATGATAAAGTTTTGGATCCAACAGATGAAAAACCCTCTTTTTACGAAAAAGTAACAGGGAAAAAATCTCCTCAAAAAGGGATTCCCGATGTAGATCCAAATGCCCCACTAGAATTTGAAAATATTACGCAAGAAGAAAAACTTCCTCAAATAGAAAAATCAAATAAAAAACTGTTTTTTCTTGGTGGAGCAGTTTTTTTACTCACAATACTTATAACTAACATAGTGGGTCTTATTATTATCAATACCTCAAATAGTTCAAAGGAGCAATTGGTTGAAGAAAAAACACAATTGGAAGAGGTGGGTAGCCCGACACCTGTAGTTGAAATCGACAAGAGCGCATGGACTTTTGAGGTACTCAATGGAAGTGGTGAGGCTGGAAAGGCAAAAAAAACAGCCGATGCGATAGAGTCTATGGGGTACACAATTGATAATACAGGGAATGCCGATCAAAAAGACCATACCGGTATAACAGTAAAATTTGTTAAAGAAATTGAGACCGAGATAAAAGAGGTTATATTAAGAGATCTGAAGAAAGAATTTTTAACCGTTACCGAAGATGATGACGTAACAGAAACAACAGACGCCTCAATTCTTATAATCGTCGGAAAATAGAAGTTTTATACGTAATACATAACCCCAAGGGGACTAGTAATTATGTATAGGCGTACATTAGAATAATAAAGGATATGAAAAAAGCTGCCCGAAAAAAAAAGGAGACAATGGTAGAAAATGTTGCCGAGCAAGTTGTCGAAGCGTTGATACCTGAAGTCCAAGAACAAAAAAAAGTGAAAAAATTATTTTCTAACAAACCATTTCTCATAAGTTCCATTTTTGTGCTTCTTATTATCATTGGCGCAACAGGATTTTTTGCATTTTTGTATTTTCAAAAAGATGCACCACAAAATTCGAAAAACTCACAGTTGAACTCAGGAGAAATTGAAGCATTGGTAAAAGAAGTAGGTGAAAAGGTCGCACTTCCCGTAGGTGAGGTTCCGACTATCGCAACTGTGAGCGATATAGAAAAGTTGGCAGGTCAGCCATTTTTTAAGAATGCCCAAAATGGAGACAAAGTGCTCATTTACGCCAGCACAAAAGAGGCTATTTTGTATCGGCCATCAATCGGAAAAGTTATATCGATGGCGCCCGTAAACAATCCGGAGGCTGCTGTCCCCACACCAAGCCTTGAACCAAATGTTAATGCGTCCGCAACCCCAAGTCTTGATCCTTCGGTAGTGCCTGCAGATACAAAAATTAAAGTCGCTGTTCTTAATAGTACTAAAGAGGCAGGACTTGCGAAAAAAGGAGCGGCTCTTTTAGACAAGAACAAGTATGAGGTTGTATCTACTTCAAACGCTCAAGGTGAATACGCGGAAACGACCGTTTCGCAAATTGATAAATCAAAAGTGAAAGATGCGGATTTGAAGTCGATTATTGCTTCTTTTTCAAAAATTAAAGCATCTGCTAAGTCTCTCCCAACCGGTGAAGCAACTCCCGCAGGTGCAGACGCTGTGATCATTTTAGGCTCCGATTTCTCCGAGGCGTACTAAGTATTGGTTAAAAGTTAAAAGTTGATAGAGTCATAAAAGAAATTTGACTTGATTCTTGATTCTTGATTCTTGATTCTTGATTCAAGATTCCTAATTCATCCTTTCGCTTCACGTTGACACGAGTATAAAAATTCCCGTACTATAAATAGGTAGCCGCTATTTTTAATGGTGGTGTTTGTTGTGGCAGGAAAAAAAGTATGTGGGACTCAGAAGAAGAAAAAATAACAACAAAATCTCTCCGTCGTAGGCATTTGAGAGTGAAAAAACTTGCGATAAAACACCTTTTCAAATTCAAACTAAGTTATTTTAAAAAGTTCTCACCAAGAAAAATTAAATTTACCAAAAAGAAAGTATCGATAGCTTTTTTTGCATTGGTTATCATTTCTTTTTCATCTGCATTTCTGATAAATAAAATTCTAAACCCCCATTATTTCAAGGGTGCAATTACACTTGATAAAACAACTTATACTGTGGAGGATGATATCAAGGTAAATCTTCAAAATATAAATTCCGATACTGATAAAGTCATCATCAGGCTTGAAAATGATAAAGGTCAGGAAATCCAGACTGAAAATGTGAAGCAATTGGGCAGTGACAAATCACTTGCTCTATCAATTGTTCCGGTAAAGCATCTCAAGCCCGGTCGATACAAGATCCGCGCGTCTGATTTTTATGGAAATAGTATTGTTCAGGATTTTACGTGGGGCGTTCTTGCAATTAACACAAATAAAAGTGTTTATTCACCCAACGACAAGGCAAATTTTGCCATGGCTGTTCTGGATGCTGAGGGAAAAATGGTTTGTGATGCAAAAGTGACACTTACTGTTACTCTTCCTCAGTCAGGAAAAAAAGAGGTGTTATCAACAGATAATGGGAAATTAAAGACTACTCCCCAGTGCGATAGTTATGGATTTAGCCTTATGCCTGACTTCGTGTCAGAACTACAACTTTCTGAGTTGGGTCAATATAAAATGCATTTGGCGTCAGTCACCAAGACGGGAAATTTTGAGATAGATGACAGTTTTAATGTACAGGAAAATATTCCATTTGATGTTGAGAGAATTACTGCAACGCGTATTTATCCGTATTTTGCATATCCTGTGACGCTTAAAATCCGTGCAAATCAGGATTTTGACGGGAAAATCGTAGAACTTGTTCCTGAAGAATTTGGGGTGTCCTATGACACGAAGAAAAATGTGCCAAAATTGGAGAGCAAAAAGGGCAGGAAAATTTTGACTTGGAAGGTAAAAATTAAAAAAGGTGAGGAAATAGATTTGACATATAAATATAAATCTCCGCTTGCCTCACCGGACTTTTACTTACTCGGTAAAGCCTCTCTTATCGAAGATAATACGACGGTTTTTGAAGAGACGCGTAAATGGCAGATAGCAATCGACGTAATAGGGGGACCCACGGAAGTGACACCAAATGCAGATAATGGTGCGCAGGCCTGGACGTGTACTGCAGGTACGGATGGAAATTGTGGTACGGGACATTATACAGTCGTTGATGATGGAAGTGCTTCTCCTTCAACATCGGGTTATGTATCTGTAGCAGGGGGTGCTGGGGGAGACGGTGAGATTGACGTATGGGATACGACGACATTTACGCCAAGTGATGTTCTTGTCGCGGTAACCAGTGTAACTGTGTATATCTACGACCAATCGGCTACTACTCCGGCAGGTGGCGGAACAACAGATAGTATTTCGCTTAGTATATATATGGGTGGTGCTTACCAAACCAACCAAGACGTGACTCCCGCAATCCTTTCATGGGGGTGGCAGTCGGCCACTTTTACTGGGACGTGGACTCAGAATGACATCGATAATATGAGAATTAGAGTCATTAGAAATAAACTTGGGTCGGGTAACCCAAGCGCGCAATCAGATAATCTTCAGATTGCGGCAGCATATGCAACTGTTACTTATAATTATTCACCGATGCCCCCAAAAATAACTCAGGAAGGGTATACTTTTGAAAATGATGATGAGGATCAAGCAACAACTGACGCCAATGACTCAAATACGGTGCAGGCAGGCACAACTTTTACATCCGGTAAGACTCTGACGAGTGTCAAAAAGGGGGAGCGCATGACGCTTCGAATGCATGTCAAGAATACAGCATCAGCTTCAGGTACTCAAAAATTTGGGCTATTTTATGACAGAAATGATGGGATATTTTCTAAAGTAAGTGCCACGGCCACCGTGTCTGCTACGGCGGGTAATTGCACTGACACGAATTGGGATTGCATGACAATTGAGGATAATGGTTCTATCCTAGGTGCATATTCATCTGTTGCAGTAAGTCCACAAGGGGTACCGTGGATTAGCTATTACGACCAGTCAGCTCAATCTTTAAAAGTAGCTCAGTATGTTGGGGGTGGTGGTATGGGATGCGCTAGTAACAGTGCGTGGAACTGTTCGACGATTGAGGATACAGCAAGCAATGTAGGTCTGTTTACTGTACTTGCTTTTGATTCGGGGGGGAATGCATGGATTGGGTATCATGATTTTTCGGCTGGATCATTGAAGGTCGCCCAATTTGTCGGCACCGGAGGGACCGGGTGTACTACTTCGACAGCTTGGACTTGTACCGTTGTTGAAGATGTAGCAGACACGGTAGGTTATACAATGGGAATTGCAATCGACGGTGACGGCAATCCGTGGATAAGTTACAAGGACCAAAGCATTCATACGCTAAAAGTCGCCCAATATGTGGGAAGTGGTGGAACCGGGTGCACGTCTGCCGCATGGACTTGTACAACTATCGATGACCCTGCAAATAATGTTGGTAACTACACTTCTATCACTTTTGACAATACCGGAACAGCATGGATAAGCTACACCGATATTTCTGCATTTGCATTGAAAGTCGCAAAGTATGTAGGCACCGGGGGGAGTGGATGCACGTCATCAGCTTGGACCTGTACAACGGTAGATGACCATGCGACGGATGATCTTGGATCTTTTACATCAATTGCTGCTGACCCATCGGGTACTGTGTGGGTGAGTTATTATGATGGTACCGCACTGTCTTTGAAGGTCGCAAAGTATGTTGGGAGTGGGGGAAATTGTGACACTGCGCCACAGACCGGAAGTGATGCCTGGGATTGTACAGTAGTTGATAATACGACAAATGATGTGGGTTATTATAGCTCTATAGCGTTCAGCCCATCAGGGTCAGCATTTGTCGCCTATAAAGATAATACGGCTCCAACAAGAGTGAAGCTTGCGCAATTTGTTTCTTCCAGTGGAAGCGGTTGTACGTCATCAGCATGGACGTGCACGGCTCTTGATGATCCCACAAATAGTGTGGGAGAGAATATAAGTATCGCATTTGACGGTCATGGTGCTGGTTGGGTAAGTTATCAGGATACTTCCGCAAGTGCTCTAAGGGTTGCTAATATAAAACGGGGAGGGGAAATTGCTATCTCGCCATCTCTTTCAGGCGCAACCGGGGATTCTTTAAGTGCCTCACATGCTGATATGACTAGTGCAACGGATTCGACAAGTCAGGGGGATGCGGATTGCTTGAGCGCAACTACTTGGAACAATGGGAAGTTATTTGAGGCGGAGGAGGGAAGTCTCACTATTCCTGATGGGAGTCAAGAGTCCCAGTGCACGGAAATCGCTTATGTCATTGATACTTCTCAAGCTGTTGCAGGTACAACATATAGATTTATTATTTCTACGGACGATGGTTTCAACCAAGATAAGGGTAAATGGCGTGGTCCAATAGCTGTGTCGACAAACGGGTATCCTACGCTGACAATTGAATCAGACAGCACAACTCCATTTAACAGGTATTCAAAGGACAATATCGCTGATTTTTCTGATTGTACGTCAACTTCATGGGGATGTTTAGATTTCATGGATGATGGGGCATCAGTTACGGGTGAATATTCGAGTATAGCAATAGACGGTAGTGGCAAGGCATGGATTGGCTATTTTGCTAATGGAACTGGACAATTGAGAGTAGCTAAGTATGTAGGAAGTGGTGGCACGGGATGTACTCTATCAACTGTGTGGACATGTACTACTGTTGATGATCCAGCCTCTAATTCTGTAGGTTCACATGTTTCAATTGCAATTGATAAAAGTGGAAACCCGTGGATTGCATATAGTGACTCATCTGCAGCAGGTCTGAAGGTGGCACAGTATGTGGGTAGTGGTGGTTCGGGGTGCGGTAGTGGGTCTGCAGAATGGACTTGTATAACAGTTGATGACCATGCAACAGATAACATAGGACAGTATACCTCCCTAGCTTTTGACTCATCGGGCAATCCCTGGATCAGTTACTTTAATAACACCACCTTTGCTGTTGTTGTGGCCAATTATGTAGGCTCAGGGGGAAATTGTGATAGTTATTTGAGTCATACAGGTTCTGACGCCTGGAACTGTACTGTGGTTGACGACCACGCAAGCGACAGTCTGGGGGCTTACACGTCTATTGCCGTAGATTCAGATGGTAAACCATGGATAAGCTATAAAGACAACACTGCTTTTTCTCTAAAAGTCGCTAATTATGTCGGAAGTGGTGGAAATTGTGATACGGCTCCTGAGAATGGGAGTGACGCATGGAATTGTACTACTGTTCAGGATAATGCTGATAATTATGGAAATTATACTTCAATTGCTTTTGACCAGAGCGGTACGTCATGGGTAGCTGTCTATGATAGCTCGGTTCATTATGTTGGTATTGCAAAGCTTCATGTGCCTGCTGTAAAGCCGGTATCTTCCAATCAATACAACTTTTCAGGAAGGAACGCGAAAGGAGGTACGGCGAGATATATGCTTTCAAGTGGCAAAGCGCCGGCTACAGAGAGTGGGTCCTGTAGTGGAATTGCTGACAATGAAGGGTATTGTGCGCTGAGTGCTGATGATAGTGATTTTGATAGTATTACAGCACTTCCCACTGAAAGGCCGTTGGCGGTATTTGCCATACGAGGCAGTAGTAACGCAACTGCTCCGACAGGCACTTGGATAGGACGTACAAATTTGGCTCCAAATACCGGTAGTACGGCAGGGGATATAAAGATGGAGGTATATAGGTTTGGCAGTACAAATGCCTGGGAGGCTCTAGCCTCTGACACAACTAGCTCAAATTGTAGCACTGCAGACTGTACCGTGAGCGCGACTGCCGCAGGTACTGCATCTGAGTATTTTGAGGCGGATGGGTCAAATTACTGGACGTATCTTAGGGTTTATCAAATAGGTGATGGGTCAACAACTGTGACTCTGAAAAGTGACTACATTTCTGCCGAAGCCCCAACCCCCCCGACAGTCACAACTGATGCGGCGACAAGTGTCACTGCCAGTTCTGCAACGCTAAATTCAACCGTCAATCCGAATGGTCTTTCAACCGATGTATTCTATAAATACGATACTGCAGATGTTGCCTGCGCGTCATTATCCAGCACTACATCAACGTCAAATATCGGCTCAGGATCAACCAATGTCAGTCCTAATAGTGTTCCGATATCAGGACTTTCATCAAGCATGACTTACTATTTCTGCGCGGGGGCAACAAATGCTGACGGAACGACTTATGGAAGTAAGCTCAATTTTACAACAAGCGCGTCGGGATCAGTTGATAAGGTGATTCGTGGTGGAATTCAAATACGTGGGGGAGTGAGTTTTTAGTTAAAGCACGCAGGACTAATGGTTGATTAAAAGATCAAAGAATTCAATCAGCTTCAGATATATTTTTATCATGCGCTTTTTGTATGCCTTACATGAAATGCCCATAGTAAGAAAT
>JAUSNA010000014.1 GCA_030645455.1 Candidatus Levyibacteriota bacterium
ATTTCTTAAATGCTATAACCATAGCACCTAGTTTTTTGAAATCGTCACCATTACTCAAGACGCTAAATCTTCCCACCGTTAAAATAAGGTTCTCCTTTTTCTGAATAGGTCTCAAATTTGCATCTACAGGAGGATACAGAATAAATGATTTCTCTGAAAATTTATTGTCGATAAATTGTTTTGTGAAATAGGAGTTGCAGATAATTTTTGATATGCGTGATTTTTTAAATAGAAAAATAAAACTATTTGTATTTATCCATTCAACCGGAAATTGAAAATGTATTAGCAATTTTCTGGCCCCAACGATGGGTATACTCCCATCAGAAAGATAAAATATCCGATCAAATTTAAAAGTTACAATAATTCTTTTCAAAAAACCTGTACCTTTTGCAAAGATGTTCGGTTGTACTTTTACATTTTTTAAATCAAGATTGAATTTTTCGGAAGCTTTTACCAGTATTTCCGGATCATCCCAAAAAATTGTAACAACATGTTCTTTTGATAGACACGATGCGGCAGTAAATATATACTTTTCTCCTCCCGTCATGGTATCCAGATAGGGAGAATATATTCCGATTTTCATAGATAACACTTCATTTTAACAGTATTTATATAAAAATTGTCAGTATGGCGTAAGTATGTGGGATATGATAAAGTTGAATTATGCAAAACGCGTTCAAATCACCTGATATCTTCATTATTATTCTGATAATTATCCTTTCAATATGGCAATTATTGGTAAAGGCAATATCCCTCTGGCGTTCTTCTCAATTAAAACAAAGAAATTGGTTTATTGCGCTTTTTATATTGATGCCAATTAATGACATGGGGGTAATAGAACTTATCTATCTCTTTTGGTTTGCCAAAAAAAGACTAACCATAAATGAAGTAAGATCGTGGTTCACCAAGAAAAAATCCTAGCCTTTTTTCTTCTCCTGAAGTTCCCATAACTTCGCGTACGTTATAAAGATTGAAAAAGATTGATACATAGCCTCAATAAAACCATATGTACCATTCTTATATCCCTTGTGTTTGATATATGAATTGAAAAATTCGGTAACCATTACCCTTAAAAAGCGCCAGGGTGCAAGAGCAGGATGATTACCGGAAAGCCTCAAACGTGCTTCGTATTCAGACCATTCATTAGTCTTTCTCACCATTTGAGATAGATTCCGATGAGTAAAATGCAATATGGGTGATTCTATTTGCCCAAATCCCCCCTTAACTATTGGGGTTTCATGAACGGTTCCTCTCCATTCAATAAATTTCTTGCGATAAAACAAACGCTGAACTTTATCTGTAAAATTCCAATCCTGACCATAATAGTATGTTTTTCTATTTATATAAAATCCACCAAAACCTGTCTCTTCATCATAATTTTTAATTATTTTCTCAACCTCAGCCTTAAATTCCGAAGTCACCCTCTCGTCTGAATCCAAATATAGTACCCACGGGGTCAACACATTGAGAATCCCATAATTTCTTTGGTCGGAAAAATCTTTGAAATTATGCTTTATAACTCTAGCCTTCAATTTTTCTGAAATCAACCTAGTTTTATCATTCTTATTCGAATCCACGACCACGACATCCTCCGCAAATCCAATTGCGGACTTAATTGCGTCTCCTATTACATCTTCGTCCTCCTTAGACAATATAACAACCGATAAGCCTTTCATTTTTTTACATTTAAAGATTTAAGAACTCCAAATACTATTATAATCAATACCCCCAACAAGAATAAGTATGTACCAATAAGAAAACTCATAGGCAGATAGGTAAATTCTACCCTACTTTCTCCTTTTGGTATCACGACCCCACGGAAGGAATAGTTTGTCTTGAATATCTTTTGCCTTATGCCGTTAACTGTAACTCTCCACCCGGGGTAATAATTATCTGTAAGAACAAGAAAAGACGCACCTGTTGTTTTAACGTCAATTACAACTTTTGTAGGTAAATATTGACTTATTTTTGCCTCACCGGTAGAAATTTTATCTAAAACAGGAATCTTCTCCTCAACATATGCCACCCTCCTTAAATCATTTTCAAACATAAAATCAGGAATCATTTTATGCTCAGCAACTTTCACATCGGTGACTAAATAAGCTCTTTCAAACGCATCGTTATTCCTAAAAACGTGGTAACTACCATCATCGTAAATCTTAGTAAATTGGGTTGCCGGGTAAAGATCGAATGGAAATGCCCACGGAAAATTACCATCCGAAAACTTGTGCACCACAAACCTCACTCCAAGATAATTCAGAGCATTTGATGTATATTTTCCTTTATATGGGAATGTGACAACAGATCTTTCAGGACTTACTATTTTACCTTGTCCTACATATTGCATAAATTCTCCATATTCCTCTTTGTATAAAGGGTCATATCCACTTAGAATCGGCATCCTATAATATACGGCATCCTCCCCTCCTGATGGCCCAACAGCCCTATCATAGTGATTTTGATCTTTATAGAATTTAGAAATACCAACCTCCACGTGTGCGTATTTCTTTGGATCAAAATTTTGCCACTTTGAAGCAAATCGATACATCTCAAATGCACTAAGCATTAATAAAAGAAGGATAAATACCTTAAGATATATCTTTTTCTTAAAAAGCATGACTATCAAACCAAATCCAGCAGTTAAAACTAATATTATTGCTGGTAAAATGCTGTTTTTTAGCGCAATAATTGACTTTTCTCGATCAGGAATTGAGAAAAATCCCATTAAAGTAAAGCTTATAAAGACTCCTACAAGAATGCTTCCCCATATGAGTACTTTTCTTTTTTTAACACCATCTTTTAGCAAATGGTCAAATCCATATCCTGCAAGAACGGCAATGGAGAAGCTAAAAAGAACAATTGCACGGCTTGCAGCGCTCGTGGATAAAACAGGAACCTTTAACGCTACAAGCAGGGATAAGAGAGGGGTATCAAAAGCCAAAAGGAACGCAAGAATGGCAAGAAAAATAAAGAAGAGAGTTTGTTTGTTTCGATAATAAAGACCACTAAAGATTGAAAGTGAAAGTGCAACTACCCCGGTGTATCCGTTCCACTCAGCATAATGGCCAAACCAATCGTTCCGTGTCACCGGATTCCCATAAAAATCGGGTGAAAAAAGGGTTGTTATGTACTGTAATGGTATTGCTTCAAATTTTTGAAATAACCCGCTTCTGAATGACAAAGAATAAAGCTCCATCGACGGCAGTATCTGGGGCATCGATAGGAGCAAGCCAACAACAACAAATACTAATGCTTCAAGATATGGACGCTTATTTTTAGTTAAAATTATTTGGTAAAGAATAAATAAAAATATGCCTAAGACAAAATACAAGCTTGTTTGAAAATGACCTGCAAAAAATGAACACATGACGGTAAATGCAAGAAAAATAAGCCAAACTAATTTCTTGTTATCTGCGTACTGCAGTATTGTCCAAAGAGCAATTGGTAGAGGTAGAATTGCGTAGCCAAGAGTAGCGTACCCCATCCACGTCACCAGAAATCCGCAAAACATAAATGACATGGCAGAGAAAAAACTACCCGGCGAACTTACAGAAAGCTTCCTCATTAAAAGATACAGAAAAAACCCAGCCAATAAGGGTTGCAGCAAAACTAATATACTCCAGCTGTTAATAAATCCTATTGGCAAAAAGAAAAGTATGTTAAGAGGAAAAAGAGCTGCTGACTGATAATTGGCAAGGTGCGGTGTTCCGGCAAAACTATACGGATTCCACAATGGAAGTCTTCCACTCTTTAACTCTTCTATTGAAAAATGCCGCCATGGAACAATTTGACCGATAATATCAGGCTGTGCATTATTTTTTACCGGACCCTTCATTTCAGGATAAGCACTCCATGGAGAGAAAAAATTGACCTGATAATTAGAGGGAAATGGGGTTTTGTCGGCAAATAAAAATGGCGATGAAAAAAGAATCCATACAAAAAGGATCAAAAAAATGTACTTGTAATTACTAAGAAATTTTACCATTACGAATAAGTATAACTATTCTCATTGATCCTGCGACAAGTAGTATATAAAGAAATGGAAGCAACGGCAAAAAATATCTGGTTGATGTGTAACCCGTAGAAAGCATCAGACTGTATCCTATTACCCATAAAACAAGTACTTTTTCTTCCTCGCTTATTGAGATTTTTTTTATTACCGAAATAATAAGAGTTACAAAACTCACAATAACCGAAACAGGCCAGTATATTCTCCATTGGGGGTCAGATAATATTTCGTTCTTACCCCACCACGTGTGCCAACGGTTGAATAGTATGAGATCCCAAAACGAAAAAGCGTTAGTAAAAGCAGATTTATGATACGCAAGAATATACTTCTGTACTCCAAATATTTGTAGCACAGAATATCCGTCAATAATTGTTCTAGTGTATGATACTATCAAAATAATCAGCGCCAAAGGTAATGTCAATCCGAACTTTATCGCTTCGCGTAAATTTCTTTTAAGAAATACCAGATACGTCATCATTGAAAAAAGCATGAGACCTCCTGTGACAAAAAACCTGATACTAATAACAAACCCCAAAAATATCGAGACTATAGTATAAAGGATAATCTTTCTTTTGCTTTTTATGGCTAATAGGAAGAAATAAAAGCCAAAAATAATAAAAGGTAACTGTATGGGCTCGGGTAATGGCGCATACGAAAATTTATTCAAAGTTAATGGTTCATTTGCAAAAATTGCAACAGGCACAAGACTTACAAAAATGTTTTTTGTAATAAGCTTTGTTATTAAAAATATACCCAAAAAAGATAGGGCAAGAAAAAATATTATGAATGTTCTTGGATTATCAAATAGAATTATTGAAAGACCCAATATGTACCGGCCAAGCGGTGGATGGTCATGCACTATATGAATTGGATTCATGCCCTTAATAAAGGCTCCCGCTGCAAATGCCTCAAATGTTTCATCGGGAATGATCCCCGGAGCATCCTTTCTTGCGTATTGTGAAGAGTAATATGCTCTTTGCAACGAATCATATTCCTTTTCGTAACCCCTCGCGAAAAACTTTTCACTATTAAGGATCGTAAGATACCCAAACTGTGACAATACCCCCAGTAAAAGTACCCCAAAGCAAATATTTCTTAAAATAAGTTGCCTTATTGCTCCCTTCTTCTTACTTTTCATTCTTAAATTTTAACTTTATAACAATACCAATACAAACAATTAATATTAATGCTCCAAAGGAAGTTAAATTTGACAATGATCTTAGTTTTGTATCAGTGAATACTGTCTCAATCATATGCTCCCCCTTTGACAAGTAGAATGTAATTAGACCTCTTTCCGATGGATCTTGAAATTCTATTTCTTTTTCTTTGCCGTCTACAAGTACTCTCCAGCCTGGAAAATACAGTGTATTCTCCAGTATTCGTGCTTTATCTGAGAGGACAAAAACCTGATATGAATGACTTGTGGATGTCCTTTGCAATTTGATTATCCTTGCGTCTCCCATAATTACTTCCATAGGAGCAAGCGGCACCTTTTCCATAAATCTGACCGACCATATCGGAGCACTTTCCCCCGTGTCGGTCGTTCCAAAATAAGCGCTTTTATATATTTCATCGGATTTCTTGATATAACCCTTAGCGCTCCAAAAAGGTAGTGTTGTTATAAGCAGTATGGAAGTTAAAACAAAAACCGCAATCATGCGTCTTTTTTTCTCAATAAGCAACAGCAAGGATGATGAAAGTATAGCCATCACAAAAAGACTAAGACTCAAAAACCTCCAAGGAAATTGAAATTTCTTAAAAGTCGTTATAAATTCGTATATAAAATTGGAAACCGGTAGTTGGACAAAAAGAGAAAATATTAAGAAAACAAAAAGAATCACCAGCAGTATTTTTACTTCCTTTTTTATTGATTTTTTTAGAAAAACGAATGGCAGAAAAAGAATCCCAAGAAGATGTGCTATCCCCAGCTGAATGGAAAATTGTCCGGTAATTCCATAATTCCATTGACTATATAAGAACTTCAGGGGATCAGTCACGAATCGGGTTTTGTATTCATCCCCCGTTACAATATCACGCAACGTATATTTGCCTTCAAAAAAAGAGGGGAACGTAAAAAAGCCTGAAATTAATACTCCACCTCCAAAAGCAAGCAATGTAAATAAAAGATTGCGATATTTTTTGGTTGCATAAGAAAGGTAAACTACATAAGCTGCAAACAGAGGCACAAACATAAGACTAATTGCATTGTGTGAAAGAAGTAATAAGGAAAAACTTACAGCAATCCCAACGAGATTGTAATATTCTTGTAAGTGTTTTTTTGACTCAAAGTATTTAAGAGTAAAGTATAAAATTAGAGGCGGAAAAATAAAGGCCATATGCTCGCCGATTGCACCCCTGACATATAAATCAACAAACCGGTATGGAGCAAAGAGATAAAAAAGAGCTGCCATAACACCAATATGCTCATCAAACTGTTTTCTTGCCCATAAGAACATGGTTACTCCGCTTGCCATATACCCTAATCCGAAAATAATTTTTAATGAGTCAACGTATGAAAATCCCAGAAAGTGAACTATCGAAGCAGTATAAGAAGAAAAAGGATATAAAAACATTAGAATTGGATGCCCATATCCCCAATTAAGATTTTCTGCCCAACGCGGAATCACGACTCCTTCTGATAATGCTTGATAAAAGCTTGCAATTCGTGCGACATGATCTGCTCCATCATGAGTAAGGGGAAGGCCGCTAGGTATTAACGCCAAAAGGGGAAAACACGAAAGAATTATAATAATAAATATATATCTTCTCATTTAGTAACTTTATAAATACTAATTGTATGATTATCAAATACTCTCGACAAATCAACCTCTTCGGGTTTTAATTTCAAACCATAATTTCCGTAAAAATATAAGTATGAGATATTATTCCTTGATAATAATTGTTTAAGTCCACTCGTGTTTGTGCTATTCTGCAAATCTTTAATAACCTTTTCCCTCTCTGAAAAATCAATTCCATGCCGTGACATTATTACCTGTCCTGATAGGAAAGTGTTGGTTCCGGTGAAAATACTTACATACGAAAAATGACTATCCCACTGACCTTTGTTTAATACTAGCACAATTTCCCTGCCTTCTTGATTTTTTAGATATCTCATAGCATCAAGTTCATTTCTTGATATAACAGGACTTGTATTGCGAAAATACGCTCCTACCG
>JAUSNA010000015.1 GCA_030645455.1 Candidatus Levyibacteriota bacterium
ACTTTTAGCAGATCTCCTGGGGTCAATTTTGGCTTTAAAAAGCACATCATTTGCATAAATATTTCCTATCCCTCCAATCTTTGTCTGGTCCATAATGAAAGGTTTTATTTTGGTTGAGGCTTTTGAAAGAATTTTTTTGAACAAATCTAGAGTCAGCTCGGGTCCAACTCCTAGACCAAATGGTTCCGGCCCCATATTTTTGAAAAAAGGCAAGCTTGAGATCTCAGAAGTTTTGATAACCTTTATCCAACCAAATCGTCTTTGATCGTTGTAGTATAGAACACCTCCCCTATCTAAATGGAAAATAATATGGGTGAACTTGTTGGGAAGTGTTCCTACTTTTGGAGAAAGAGGCTCGCTATCAGTTTGTTTGTCACGATATACAATCTGTCCGGTAAGCTTAATGTGAATTGCCAAAGAATATTTATTGTTAAGATCAATTATCAATCCTTTCCCACTTCTTCGGACATCAATTACCTCTGCTCCCTCTACTTTTCTTACATCCCCCTGAAATGGACCTTGATTTATTATTTCTACTCTATCAATAACGTGTCCGACAATGTATTTTTCAAGTCCTCGTCTGACAGTTTCAACCTCTGGTAATTCCGGCATGGTTGTATTTTAACTTAAACAGAATATAATTTCAGTATGAGTGAGGTGGAAATTTCCCACGAAGAGCTTGAGGCATTCCGAGAGGAAATAGAGGAATCAATTGACTCTACAATTTTTATCCTAGTTTCAGGACAAGATGAGGGTCCCTTTGAAATTGACCCATTTAGTTTAGGGCTTAGCGAACAGACTCTTGCAGAACTTTCTCTAAAACAACGAGCTATTGTTAAAGAAGAATTGTATAAATTTGCAGGAATTACTGAAGGCGAAACGAAGACTTATTCAACTTATTTTGCTAGTGACGATGAAAGCATTTCCGTATCGGTCTTTGAGGGTCATGGAACAAATGATGAAGGAGAAGAAAAGCCGTTTTATATTCATGAAGTTAAACATGAAAGCGGAGAATTAGATTGGCAACTTTCTGCTTCACAAAATCCCTTATTGTAGCTTTTCTACAACCTCATTAATTTTTTTATCAAATTCCTTTTCCGAGAATTTTTCTGCTTGCTCAACTGCATCGTCAGGGTTAAGTTTTAACTTTTCAAACCTTTCAATTTCTACATTGAGACTTTCTGGTGTATTTTTATCATAAAAAACGCCTGTCTTGCCCTCGACCACCGTTTCTTTAACTCCGCCCGAACGGTACGCAATTACTGGTGTACCAACCCCCATCGCCTCAACAGGCGTTATTCCAAAATCTTCATCGTATGAAGCAAAGACAAAGGCTTTTGCCTGACTCATAAATTCAAATTTTTTCTCATCGTCCACTTCTCCTATAAATTCAATATTTTTATGTGCCATGTTTTTTAATTCCTCTTCAAAACCTGCAAATCCTTTTCCAAAAATTTTTAAACTCAAACCGTTTTTATTAAAGGCCTTAACAATAACGTCCATTCCCTTTGCGCGGGCAAGTCTTCCTCCGGCAAGATAATAGTCTTCCTTCTTCCCCTTTACAACGTTGGGGAGCGTAACTGGTGGGTAGATAACCACCGCATCACGACGATAAAATTTTTCAATCCGTGCCTTCACTTCATCAGAATTAGCAATAAATTGGTCCACATTTTTTGAAGCTTCGTGGTCAACAACCCTCAAGAAGTGAAACACAAAATTTGAAGCTATTTTTGCAAATACGTTTTTTACCTCCCTGGCAGTTCTATATCCGTACAAATAACGCGGAGGAGTATGCGTATAGCAAATGAGTCTGGCCTTGCCTTTTTTCACTAAATTAGGGAAATATGCTCCCGTTTGACTAACTATAATTACATCAAACCCAGCAAGATTCAAACTCCTAAATGCAAAAGGGGACAAAATCCGTAATGGGGAAATAAATTTTTGTTTGTAAGGAAGTTTTTGAAACCACGAAGTGTGAATAGTATAGTCCTCAAACCTCTTCCTGTGAGGTCCCAAATACTCAGGAGCATATAATGTCGTAAATATCTCTGCTTGAGGAAATATCTTTACAAGTTCTTCCAGGACTCTTTCTGCCCCACCGTATTCTTTTATATAATCGTGAACGATAGCAACTTTCATAATTTTTAATTTGAAATTTTAAATTTAAAATCAAATCTAAATTTTTTAAAAATTAAATTATTCGCCGCCAAGAATTGGCTAGTGCCCTTGGGGTGAAAAATTGAATAAAAATTAAGAATTAAAAATTTAAAATTTATCATAGAAGTTTCATCTGCCCGCGCCCGTTATTAGATATTGCGTTATCTTTTCCAAAAACCTCGTCAAGTCTTTTGGGAAGAGTTGTAAATTCATATTCTTCCAGAGCCTTTCTAAATGCAGCGATATCCAGATTTTTTACATCACAATCGGCGAAATCATACTCAAATGGTGCGTCCGTCAAAATTGTTGCCAATTGATGAGCAAGCCTGGCGTTTGACTCGTTATCAATCAATTTTTGCGCCAGTTTTGGATTTTTAGCTTTTAACTTTTCAATATTCTTATAAATATTGTCAATCGTTTTATACTCATTTATAAGTGTTGACGCTGTTTTGGGACCTACTCCTGCCACTCCTGGATAATTATCAGAGGCGTCTCCCATAAGAGCCTTCATTTCGACAAACTCTGTTGAATTAATACCGTATTTTTCCCGCACTTTCTCCGCATCAAAAAGCGTCATCTCTGAAATTCCTTTTATCGGAGCCAAAACCTTTGTTTTGCCATTCACAAGTTGTAGCATATCGCGGTCTCCCGTAATTATATAGACTAAATGACCTGTCTCTTTTGCTTTTTCCGCAATCGTTCCGATAATATCATCAGCCTCAAGTCCGTCCACTGAATAAATCGGGAGCTTTGCTTTTACTAAAATATCCTGAATTATCCCAAATTGAGGAGAAAGACTGGCGTCTGCCTGCGGTCTTTGAGCTTGATAGCCCTTAAATAACTCTTTTCGGAAATTTGGAACCGGTCTGTCAAAAGCAACGGCAACGTGTTGTGGGTGAAGCTGTTGCATCATTTTTAAAATCATTGAAAAAAATCCCTGAACTGCTCCGGTTGGTGTTCCGTCGGATGAGGTCAAAGGCGGCATAGCATGGAATGCCCGGTGCACAATAGCGCTTCCGTCAACTAACATGAATATTTCCTTCTTGAGGTCTTGTTCCATTGATTCGTATTATAACGTAAATTGCCATTCTGTGAGAAGCGTATGCGACGGTATGAAATACCTAGTGTCCTTGTGGCGAAAAACGGAATGGAACGAACGCCCGGAAAGTGGAAAGGCGACGTCCCGCCATGGCGGGACTAGTCCGGCACTTTCAGTGAGTGGAATGCAGTTTAGAATACTCGGAGCACGGCATGGCAAGAGCTTTTGGTTCTTTTTTCGGCAAAAAAGAACAGAAAGAAATTTCGTGTGAAATGAAAATGGGGCCCCGCTATGCGGGGCCCCAGTTGTGAGATTGGTTTGCGTGCAAGGAAAGGCCCTGCTCCTTTTTCCGCTCAGTGGTGCTTCTTACCATCGGGCAAGCGCGCCGGCGAACTACCGGTCTACGCAATTCCGAAGGCGATGGCCCGTGGCCGTGTCCTATTCGGACGTATCGTTCCGGCGCATTGGTGCGCCGAACCGTTTGCTTATCCTCCACTTCTCAACTGGAGGAGGAGAATTCGGGTTGAATACAAATCGGTTCCTGCGATGGATCGTCAGGACCAAGGTGATGACCGAGAGGCTGACAAGCAGCAAAACACCCTGAACGGAGCTTTGTCCACCATCGGAGGTGATAGCTCGTCCAGAGACTGAATCCTGCGCGGTGAGGCCGCAGGACGGGTTGCTGTCGCACGAGGAGACAGTAAGCGCCGGTGACTCGAACACCGAGCCGTTACCGGACATGCCATGGGCGACCAGGGTTCCGGCAGTGGCATGTGGCGCATACTCAACCCCCAAAGCCTTAGAAACGCCAGCATCAGAGCGCCTCTCCCACGGCAACGGGAGAGGGGCATATGAGGCTGCCAGGGGTGAATTCACACCGGCATAACTCAGAACCCCGTAAGTGACGGGGACCTTGTTATTCGTGTCGGTGACAAAAGATGAAGATTGACCGACGCTAGACGATGTCTGCGACGAGTCTAGTTGGGCGCTCGAAAGGGCGGAGCGCAAGTTGTTATCGACCGTGGTCAGGACGCGGACAACGGCATATGGTGCCGCTGCTACCTCCGTTCGGACTGTTGAGTTGATTGGGATAACCGAGTCGGACTGGCCGGAAGTGGCCATAACCGACTCGTCTGTCGCAGCTAGTGCGTGTGCATCTCTCCATTGAGTTTGGAGAACGATAAGCACAAGCATAGCCGCAATCAGGGTGCAGAGCAAGGTCCAGCGTCCTGCACCTGCCGTTTTAGTAACTTCCCCAGACATCTGCCCTCCTGAGTGGAAGTCGTGCCATAGGCATAGGATTGGTGCCGCTTGTTAGCGGCTGCGACGCGCAACAAATACTCCGCCCACCCCAAAGAGAAGGGCGCCGAGTCCGAGGATGCCAAACAGCCAAATGGCCGCTGTCTCACCCACGGTACATCCTGAGTACCTTTGTCATTGCTGCTCCTGCGAAAGAATCGTTGACGATGGTTTTCGGGCTCACCTGGATTTGAGTGATCTTTTGAGGGCTATCCCTCAGTAGTCTGGGGACCACTCGCTTGTCTGCCGCTTTTACCCCGGCGCTAATTCCAGGCTTTCCCTCTTGCGTATATCTTTTAGATTCTACACCTTCCTTTCTATCTTCAACTTCTACAGCGAAGACCAGCTCAACTAGACGCTAGTAACTAGCTCCTAGTTTCTAGTAGAATTGGTCTCCGCCGAGAAATAATTATTTCGTCAACCGCCGCATAATGCTTCGGTGGACTTCCCCCGATTCAATCGGGGTCGCAAACCAATTATCAAAGAACTGTATTTTTACCACAAAAAACACATGCAAAACGTGTCCTTACAGTAAAAATTATCTAATAATGGAATTGTATTCCCAAATATGGGAGTTTTCAATACAGGGAGCTACTAAGTTGCTTTACGCCCATACCTTTCTTTTGAAAGCCGGACGACAACGTCCCGATTGTCATTTTTAAGAGACGGTGGGGGAAGTGTTTTGGCTGGAAATGGATTTGAAGACATACCATCGATACAAAGCTTAAGTACTATTTCATGCTTTCCAAGACTCACCAAATCATTTTGAGTATAAATACCTGCGTATTCTTGTTGCAATAACGCTGCATCTCCCGCGCCGGTTACAAAACTCACCAGTGTACCGGCATTTCCAAAAATTGCTTTTTGTATGGTCACGTCCAACTGATCGATGTACTGGTTAGCCAAAGTGATAGCAAGCCTATATTTCCTTGCCTCAGACAAAATCTTGATAAAACTCGAAGTCGCAAAATTCTGGAACTCATCAACATACAAGAAAAAGTCCTGCCTGTCCTCTTCCTTCATAAATGCACGGTTCATCGCGGCCAACTGAATTTGGGTAATAATCATTGCTCCTAAAAGAGAAGCGTTGTCTTCTCCCAATTTCCCTTGGGAAAGATTTAAAAGCAAAATCTTTTTTGTATTCATGATTTCCTCTAGGTCAATGGTCGACTTTGGACTTCCAATAATATTTCTTATCATTTTTGAAGATACAAATTGACCAATTTTATTTTGAATTGGTGATATAGCCTCAACTCTTAATTTATCGGTCATTTTATCGAATTCATTGTCCCAGAAATTTCTGATAACTGGATCTGTAATCATCGGCACCACTTTATTTCTGTATTCTTTTTCAGAAAGAATTCTCAAAGCATCAATTAAGGTTGCACCCGGAATTTCAAGAAGGGAAAAAATAGTGTTACGCAAAATATACTCAAGCCTGGGTCCCCACGAGTCCGCATAAATTTTACTAAAAATTCCAACTATTCCTGAGGCAATTAGATCCTTGTGTTGTTTATTTTTAATTTCCAAAACATTTAGAGAAAAAGGGCGCTCTGTATCAAAAGGCTCAAGATAAACAACGTCATTAAGTCTTCTTTTCGGAATATAATCAAGAATTTGCTCGGTCAGGTCCCCGTGCGGATCAATAACTCCTATCCCCCTGCCTTTTCTTATGTCATCAATTGCCATATTGGCAATGAGTGTCGATTTACCGGCTCCTGTTTTACCCATGATATATACGTGCTTTCTTCTGTCTTCATCTTTAATTCCAAATATAGTATTCTGGTTTTTAAATTCTGTTGCTCCAAAGAAATTTATATTTTGCTTTTCTGCGTCTGTTGCGTTAATTGCTGTCGGAATATTCTCAGGCGGCTCACCGGCCAGGGTTTTGCCCCAAGATATATTTTTAATCCCTGATAAAAGCTTGCCTGGAGGATGCCACAGAGTCGCCAATTCTTGAGCATTCAGTATCTGACTTTTACGCTCAAGAAGTGAAGTTGTTCGCGTATGCATCCTGCTCAATAGTCTTTTTTTTCTAAGTAATGGTCTTTTTAATTTCAGATGATTTCCATCCCCTGACGAGAATGCCCCATATGTACCAACCACACTTTGCAGATAGGAAAGCGGGGATATGGAATCAGACGAAACCAAAATCCTCATGAGCGTCTTTCCCCCTTGAAATTCTGTCTTTTCAGCAACTGCCGATGCAGATACACTTCCTTCCTTTGAAGTCGTTCCATCTGAATTTACCTTGGGCTGGCTTGCTGATATTGCATGTGATTGCCAGGAAAATGAAGCAGGAGTTATGAGAATCTGCACCCCGATATTGACATCCAATTGCTTTGCGAGATATCCAACAACTGACGCGATAGGGTCTACCTCGCTAAAATCCTTATACGTTTTTAATGGATAATGATACGACTTTGAAAGAACCATCTCACCAATTTCTTGGTTCTTACCTTTCAAAAGTATTCCCATAGGATCTGTTGTCTCGCTGACCACGGACCTAGGATAACTTGAAGCCATGAGACTTGAAATCAACGTTTGATGCTCCCTGGGAACAACAATATAAAAATAAATTTTTTGGTCAAGCAAGTAAATTTCAAAAGAAACGTTAAGAGGAACCTTTCCAATAAGCCTCTTAAATACTCCAAAATAATTGGGTAAAAGAGCCGAAAAGATCTGCGTCGAAGACTCCACTCCTACCTCATCATCTTTTGGATTTCGGACATGTAAATATACGGGGTCTTTCATAAATATATTATATCTTAAAATTGCTGGATTCGCGGATACTTCAAATTACCTACTCTACTTTTTTCTGAGGAGCTTTCTTCTCAATTGTCTTAGTTCCCTTCATAATCTTATCAAACTCTTCCCCTTCAAGGGTTTCTTTCTTAATTAAAACAGCTGCTACCTCGTGGAGCTTTTTCATGTTTTGCTTGAGAGCAGCAACGGCTCTTTTATACGCTTCGTCAATAATGTGGGAAACCTCGGCATCAATTGAAGCCTGCATGGACTGTGAAATTTGATTTCCTTCCCCTCCAAACATAGGATTTTCACCTGATGATAAATTTACAGGACCAAGCCTGCTCATCCCATACTCTATAACCATTGTTCTTGCTACCTCTGTTGCCTTTTCAATATCATTGGCAGCTCCGGTTGTAACATCAGTAAATATCAACTCCTCAGCAACGCGTCCTCCAAGCATTGTTGCTATTTGCTCCAAAAGTCTCGTCTTAGTCTCGTGGATACGGTCGAGCTGCGGAGGAATCAATGTGTGCCCCAAAGACATTCCCCGTCCTACAATTGAAATTCTATGAACCGGATCTGCTTTTGGCATTGCGTACGACACAATCGCATGTCCTGATTCGTGGTATGCCGTAATGCTTTTGTCCTCATCGGTCTGCATCCTTTTTTTCTCAGGTCCCATTTTTACTTTTGTTGCAGCCTCTTCTAAATGCTCCATATCAATTATTTTTTTACCTTCTCTTGCGGCAAGTATAGCCGCTTCATTTAACATATTCTCAAGATCTGCCCCGGAAAAGCCAACCGTCCTTTTTGCGACGCTTTGCCATGAGACACTTTTTGCAAAAGGCTTATTTTTTGCGTGAATAGAAAGAATTGCTTTTCTTCCCTCAATATCTGGGTAGGAAATCATAACTCTACGGTCAAACCTCCCTGGCCTAACAAGCGCTGAATCCAAAATATCGGGCCTGTTGGTTGCGGCAATCACAACTAGCTGCTCTGTTGGGGTAAATCCGTCCATTTCAACCAATATTTGATTGAGCGTTTGCTCACGCTCATCGTGTCCACCCATCATCCCAACTCCACGCTGCCGACCAATTGCATCAACTTCATCAATAAATATAATTGCAGGCTGTGCTTTTTTAGCCATCATGAAAAGGTCTCTTACCCGGGCAGCTCCAACACCTACAAGCATTTCCATAAATTCAGACCCTGCAATCGAGAAAAATGCTACTTTTGCTTCCCCCGCAACTGCTCTTGCCAGTAATGTTTTGCCGGTTCCCGCAGGTCCGACAAGAAGCACTCCCTTTGGAGTCCGGGCCCCCATCGCATGGTATTTTTGAGGATTTTTCAAAAAGTCTACCACCTCTGAAAGCTCTTGTTTTGCCTCATTTACCCCTGCAACGTCATCAAATGTCACTTTTGGAAATACTTTACTAAAAGCTTTTGCTTTGTTACTCCCAAATGAAAAGATATTCTCCTGGGCGCCTCTTGCCTGACGAAAAACAAAATAGAAAAAACCGATTATAAGAAGTACAGGCAGGAAATTTGCCAAAATTCCAATCCAAGTATTTAGAGTTGACGAATCTTTAATGGTAATTTTTACTTTTGAAGAATCGGTATTTGAGTCTTTTAAAATACTGTAAAGAGACGTACCTGGTTCTTTTTTTGTTTCTGCCTTTTTTCCGTCTTTATAGTTGATCTCCATTTTGCCCTCAGAAACAACAATCTCTTTTACTTTATCTGACTTGATATCATTTATTGCTTGTGAGAGAGAAATTGTTTGCTGGGGTGTTCCGTAGGAAAAATCACCAAGTCCTATTGTTAAAAAAAGGAGAAAAAGGAACAAAAAACCATACAGAAGTAAATCCTTCCAACCGATACGAAATCCCTGCTTTTTACCTTGTCTTTTGATTTTCATGACGTTAACTGAGGAGAAAGGGGCAACGCCTCAAAACTTGGGAAAGTATAACACAAATGAACGTAGTTTGCTAACCGATATTGGCTTTTTCTTCAGGCTTTACTGCGTTATCAGAGGGCATAATAGTCACGGGTTCATTTTTCAAAAGTTCATATAGCCTAGGGTACTCACTTACCGGTATTCTGCCCTTCTCAAGAGTCAATGGCGGATCCATTTGGTTGGCAACCCGGATCAATCTGTGCATAGCCAGGCTCATTGCTCTGGCGAATTGGGTAGGCTTTAACGGATCAAGAGGAAGTTCTTCTTTCATTTTTACCTTACCGGATCATAACCTCCCTTTGCCCAAGGATGACAGCGCACAATTCTTTTTATACCTAAAGTAATACCCTTTAAAGCCCCGTATTTCTCGACCGCTTGGTACGTATATCTGGAGCACGTAGGCTCATATTTACAAACCTGATCTGTTAGAAAAAGAGTTTTAAAAAGCTCATTGTGTAAAAATGAAGTTTTTTGATAAGCCTTGATAAGTTGTAGCGTAATTTTTTTCATTTTGTTGCAAGCTTTGTAAATTCTTTGAATTCCTCCGTCTGCTCTTCCCAATCAACGACAATATCAGTCGTAGTTGAAAAAAACGAACCTCTTTTAAATAGTGCTACGAGATGTAAAATTATTTTTCTATCACCCTGCAAAATTGCCTCAACCCGACCGTCAGATAAATTTCTGACCCAACCTGTGATTCCCATTTTTCTTGCCTTTGACCTGACAAAGGCACGAAATCCTACTCCCTGAACAAATCCTGAAATATAGACATGAGCCTGTAACATGGTAAAAATTCTAAGCACTAAATTCGAAGCCCGAAACAATTTTTGAATTTTAAAAATTAGAATTTAGAATTTGTTTCGTATTTCGATATTCGTATTTCGGATTTATGCCAATCCCATCTTCTCTCTAACCTCAAGAGTGGTTTGACGTGCTACCTCTCGTGCCTTTTCAGCTCCTTCGCGAATAACCTTGTCAACATATTCAGGGTTATTTTCAAGCTCACGTCTTTTTTCCTGAATCGGCCTTAATTCCTCATAGATAGCCTCAGAAAGCTCTAGTTTTATCTCTCCATAACGTACACCTTCACTTTTATATTTGCTTTCAAAGGTATCTCTTCGAGCTCTGCCTTCGAACAGCTCCACGAACTCAAACAAGGTCTTCACGCCACCCAAAATTTCTTGTCCTTGCCCCCCATCAGTTGGTATTTTTGCTATTTTTGATTTAATAGTTTCCAAATCATCAGTTAGGTTAATGTAACTCCCCTCAACCGTCTTACTCATCTTACCCTCACCAGTAAGTGAGGGGACATACTCTCCTTTTGTCGCAAATCTTTGCGGCTCAGGAAAGTCTGTTCCATAATCCTGATTAAAACGCCGCGCAATCTCACGTGCCACTTCTAAGTGCGGTTCCTGATCAATTCCAACAGGAACCAG
>JAUSNA010000037.1 GCA_030645455.1 Candidatus Levyibacteriota bacterium
CGGTTACGCGCCAATTACCGGTATATCTATTCCTAATATTGTTCTCATAACTATTAACAATCACCCGGTTACCTTGTGGGAAATACTCATACTTGCAGTTGTTGGTTGGGCATTAAGTATTCTGCCCCGACCATTTCAAATCGCAGGATCGGTACTACTGGTCTTATGGGTATTGTCGGTATTAGGCATACTTGCTATTGGGGGACTTGCAAACATTATTATATGGGTAATTATTGTGGGATTAATTGTATCTATCTTTATGTAAAACCTGATTATGGCGACAACAATAATCAATCCATCACCAAACAATAATTCGTCAGGGAATAATGGGATAGGGTTTTTGATAGGGATAATAGTTCTGTTTGTTTTTGGAGTTCTATTTTTTGTTTATGCACTGCCATATATAAGAGGATTGAGTGGGAGTGGTAGTGTGGAGGTTAATATTCCAGTTCCGAAAGATATTAATATAAAAGTGCAGCAGTCAAAATGAGCATTTTAAGTTTTTAAGAAATGAGGTGAATATATTATGGGCATAATTCTTTGGATAATTTTTGGAGCAATTGCAGGTTGGATCGCTTCTATGATCATGAAAACGAATAATAGTCAAGGAACGATGATGGATATAGTGTTAGGCATCGTTGGGGCTGTTGTTGGAGGCTTTCTTATGGGACTTGTTGGTCAATCAGGTGTTACTGGATTTAATATAAACAGTATGGTTGTTGCAGTCATTGGAGCAGTTGTAGTTATTTTTGTTGGACGACGTTTACGTAGATAGCTATACTTGGTAAATAAATTATGTTAGCAGTAATAATTACAATAATTTTTGCAATTGGTGTTGCATATTTTGCAACCCTAAATACTTCACAAGTATTGATTAATGTGCCTAGTTACAGTATGAGTGTTCCTCTGTACTTTGTCGTACTAGCATCAATTTTATTAGGTTTTATATTCGCATGGGTCCTGCACTTAATGAATGCGTTCAATTCATTTTTTGCAATGCAGGGGAAAAATCGTGTAATCAAGAAAGAGAAAAAGGTAAATGCAGAACTTACGAGTAAAGTTCGTGATCTTGAGACTGAAAAAACCAAACTCGAGACAGAGAAAAAATCCGGATTCAATCGATAAAGCTTCCCACTTCGCAAATGCTTCGAGGGACAAGTCGGAACGGCAAAGCAAGAAATTCCATTACCCTAACTTTTTTAAAAATCACTTTATCTAAATAGTATATTTAGCTCCTCATACTTTATCCTCATGATAATAGCTGGTAAGATACAGCTATATTTACCATGTTATGAAGATCGTTAAAGCTAATTGGTTATTCCTATCATTATTTATTCTTGCGGCTATCATTTCTGCAAGTATTTTCTTTACGTATTTTGGTACGAGTGCTTTCCGCCTGCCGTATCATGATGCTTTTAAATTCGACTTCCCCAACAGGTTTTTTATAAGTAAATCAATCAATAATGGGATACTCCCTTTGTGGGATCAGTGGTCTCACAATGGTTTGCCAACTTCACTTAATATTTCATTCATAAATATTTCGCCGGTTATTTTACTGATCAGTTTATTCGGGATATATACACCCCAGACACTGATGATTGAGATGCTATTGATGCAATTTCTGGCTTTGGTTGGGATGTTTTTCTGGCTTAAGGAATACTCAAATAAATGGTTAGCTCTTGTTGGTGCTTTTTTCTTCAGTCTTTCCCCTCCGATATTAAGCACTGCTACAAACGCAAGCGTAATAGCTACAATGTGCACCGTTCCATTGATTGCCTACTCTTTCAAAAAAACTTTGCAGGGGTCTTTGAGACACAGTGGTTTATTCTCGCTAGCACTTATTATTGTTTTTACATCCGGTTATTTGGGTACAAATGTACTTTATTTACCGATAATCTTTATGTTTTGTTTGCTGGAAGAAATTATTATTAACAAGTCTAATTTTAGAAATATTTCAAAAGGTTTTGCATTTCTTATATTGGGTGGTGTCCTTTTTTTAGCCGCTACCAGTATTGGTTGGATTGAACTTTGGCATTACACCGGGTTTGATTTATCGTCACTTAGATATGGCCACTACGATCCCTTTACCGGGGGTAATAGTCTTAAAATTCTGTATTCGTTATTTTTTGTTCATAATTTTCCTCCATATGTACCTCTTGGTGCTATCGTGCCAGTTGCAGGAAACGGCTATGAGATTTACTTTGGGGTTGTAAATTTTATATTTGCCTTGTTTTGTTTGTTAAATAGAAAAGATTTTGGAAGAAGCATCTTAATATTTTGTTTTCTTATCGTAATTTTTTGCATTAGTCTTGCTCCGGAATATGATATTCCAGTTATTGCTTCTAAATTTCTTCCCTTTTTGACACTTTCCCGTTGGCATGGATGGTATACACTTTTGCTTTCATTTTTCTCGTTAACATTAGCGATACGAGGTTTTGATCTTCTAATTAGTCAGAAGAGTATCTTAAATTTTAAATTGATTGCTATCAGTGGTGGCGTTGTTGTTGCACTGATGTTGCTGGCAATTTATAAATTAATCAGCAGATCTTCATATAGCGGTGATTTTTTTGTTCTGCAATTAACTTGCGCAGTTGGCATAATTTTATTTGCCGTATACCTTCATAAAAATCCAACTTTCAAGAAAAAAGTAGGCTTAGTATTTATATCATTCATTTTTGTTGGGTTGTCCATTATAGAATTTGTTCCGAATTCTCTTAATTACTTAACTTACCGGAATGACACATGGAATGAAACTGCTCATATGGAGATGAAAAAAATTTTTGAAGATCAAAGATCAAATACTTTTTCTTACAAAAAAAATGAAAGACAGGTTTCAAATTACCAATTGGTAACCGGAATTCCCAGTCCTTATGGATATACTCCAATGAGTACTCCTGCAATGCTTAAGTTGAGGGCGCAAATTGGTGAAGACAAATATACAAAGATAAGCATGCGTTTATTCTGGATTTCAGATCCCCTTTCCGCACCAAGCAAGCAGGAAGATATTATAAATATTACAAAGTTTGAACCAAATGCGATTGATTTGACGATAGAAAATAAAGAAGGACAAAGGAAAATATTATGGACAAATAGCTTTTCTACTCATTGGAAATTAAACGTCAATGGAAAGCCGCAGGTTTTGGAAAAAACCAGTAATGGATTTAGTGCTTTTACAGTTGGGAATGGAAAAAGTTTGGTCAAGTTGCAATACGAACCGAAGTATTCACTTCTCGCCTTTGTAATAATGGCTACGGCTTACGCTTTAATAATATTTCTGTTTGTTTTTTATAGAAACCGAACTTACAACAACGAGCGTTAATAGAGAAGGAATTTAGAAGCATTTTGTGCTTGACAAAAAAATAAATATCTTATAGCGTAGAATATATGGTCCGCGCAATAAAGAAAGAGACGTTGCCGAAAAAGATCAGAAGGATAATTTCGTCAAGGTTCTTTATCCCCATAGCTTTTCTTACATTTGTAGTAATTACAGTTCCTATAATTCAGTACCTAGCTACGGGTACATTGGATATCCGTCAACGTGCAGCGGCACCAAAACCGACTGCAACACTAAATATAAGTCCGTTTTCAGGAGAATTTAGTGTAGGACAGACACTTTCTGCAACCGTTGTTATAGATGGTGGAGGTCAGGCTTTTAACGCGGCTCAGGCAGAAATTTCGATTTCAAGCAACTTACAAGTTATGTCACTGATTGTTATTCCGCCGGAGCAAGGAGGATGTAACTTTACTTTCTCAAAGAGAAAGGTTCCAACAGTGTCAAACCCATCATTTGCGGGGTCAATTGCCAGCGGATTTTCACAGAACTGCTCGCTTTTTACCATGACATTGCAAGTCAATGCAATAGGTGATGGAATGATAAATTTATCCAGGGCGGCGGTCAAAGCATACAAGGGTAATTGGGATATCCTTTATTCAACGCAGAACGGTAACTATACGCTTATCGAATTTGTTGAGCCGACATTGACTCCAACTCCGACATCTATCCCAACAGCTGTCCCAGCCACGTTACCTACAGCTACACCAAGACCCATACTTAATTAGTTTGTCAATGTAACACATTGTATACTTTTGTAGATAATAAATTTAAGTATTATGAATAATAACTCTCATTATGGAAATCTTAAGATGCGGCTTGAAAGCCGTAACCGGAGTCTTAAAGAAAAGCTTCTTGGGAGGCACAGGGAAGCCTTTGAATGGGCCATTAATAACACAAGGCAGCTTGCAGCAGGTGCCATGGGAAGTGTTCTTCTTCTTTCTTCTCCCACGATCAATCTCCTTCCATCAACAGAGGTAGTTTCGGCAAATCAACAATTTGTTGATGTGCCTGATAATTTATTCGTTGTGTCAGAGGTCAATCAATATCTACCAAGTGATGTTGGCAAGCTTTTACTCTCGCAAGAGGAGAAAATTTCCGAGATTTTAAGCAAATATTACGGATTTGACGTAAGACCTGAAATCAATGGCATGAGACTTGAGCATACATATGGGTATATTGGTGCAGAGCAGCATCTTATGCGATATCCGGGCGATACAATGGATGGGCACTTTGCAAATCCGGAAGATCAGGCAAAATTTTATTCATCAGGAATGGCTCCGGGGAGGGGGGCATTTGGATATTTTGCGAGGTCAAAGCAAGAAATGACACAGAAAGAAATTGACCGCGAAAAATACTATATTGCAGTACAGACCTTTCTTGTTCCGGAATACGCTACTCATACTCGTGATTATGTTGAATTTTTCAAATACCGAAAAATGCTTGTTTTTAATCCAAATACGGGACGTGCGGTTGTCGTAGTTATTGGAGATGCGGGTCCAGCGGTTTGGACAAAAAAACACCTGGGGGGTTCTCCTGAGGTCATGAAGCATCTGCAACGGGTTGACGGAAAGGCTAAGGGTACTGTGTTATACTTTTTTATTGATGATCCTGAGGATAAAATACCCTTGGGTCCAATAGAACCAACCAGAAATGAATAATGATTTATGAATTATGAATAATAAATAGAATATTTCAAATTAACAATTTAACATACAAACAATATAACAATTTAAAAATATGAAAAAACATTTTTTTAGTCACCTCTTGGAAATAGATGATTTGCATGCAGAGCTTGAAAACCTCGACATGACGGATGAGGAAAAAATCCATGTAATAAAACTCATTGATGAAAGTATCCATCACACAATTCTTGATGCAATTCTTTCGGAGCTGTCGGAGGATGACAAAAAAGCTTTTCTTAGTCATCTTGATTCGGATGATCACGATAAGATATGGGAATTTGTAAATAATAAGATAGATAATATTGAGGATAAAATTAAAAAAGCAGCCGAGGATATAAAAAAAGAATTACATCATGACGTAAAATCCACTAAGGAAGGTAAATTCATTGAATAAGGAAGAAGCTCTGCAAGAAATTGCCCTTGAGATTGAAAATTGCGATATCTGCAAGGTCGATAAGCACGGAAAAGCAGTACCTGGGGAGGGAAATCCTGACGCTGACGTGCTTTTTGTAGGGGAGGCTCCCGGTAGAACGGAAGCCGAAACGGGCAGACCATTTATCGGCAGATCCGGGAAACTTTTAAGAAAACTGATAAATGAGTCAGGTTTGAAGGAGGAAGAAGTATATATTACAAGCCCTGTAAAATATTTACCCGATTATATTACTCCAAAACCATCAGACATAGAGCATGGATTTACTCATTTTGGTCGTCAGATAGAAATAATCGATCCTAAAATTATAGTTTTATTAGGTCGCGTTGCATGCTTGGCTGTTTTAAAACAAAATGTTTCAGTTGTACTTCGTCACGGAGAAATTATTGAAGACAATGGGAGAAAATATTTTATAACTGTGCATCCCGCCGCAGCATTGAGGTTTGTAAAAATGAAGCAAACTTTACTCGAAGATTTTATAAAACTCAGAAGTTTGGTGGGCAATTAGGCAATTATTTTTTTGGGGAAGACTGTTCTCTTACGAATTTCCAGTATCCTAAAAATATTGCAACGGCAAGGCCAATTGTTACAACAATAAATCGGAACATTTCATCTCCCGCGTTAAATCCCCGGACAACGGAATATATAAGTGTAAAAACGCCTCCCAAAAGTAGACCGTCTGACAAATACATTATTTTATTGAGAAATGTGATGCTGACAACAAGAATAATAAGGGACGCGACGATTGCGATGGTTGATACATTCTTGTTATAAACCTCATTTATTTTCTGGAATTCACGCGATTCTTTTTCAAATTCTACCCTCTTTTGCCTCATTTCGGCCGATTCGGTTGTTTCTTTTCCAAATTCCAAACTGATTGCTTCAGTTGTTATTGGATATTCGGGATATTTTGGGGCTTTATAAAATGCTGCGATTCCGACTCCGACAAATGTGACCAAAAGTACGGCAAGAAAGAATGTATATAAATATCTTAAAATCATTAGTGGTCCTTATTGTAACGATGCTCAATTTTAAGAAGTTTGTCATTCAGGGCTCTTTCGATATCAACTCTTGCAACTGCAGCCAACTGCATGGTTGTAATAATAACATCAGCAAACTCCTCATAGAAATTTCTTTTATCAAATTTATCAAGTTTGCTCTTTCTTTGAAGCTTTAGTACCGACAGAATATCGTTGCAAAGCTCTCCGACTTCTTCATTTAGCTTGATTGTTTTTGTTAAAATTTCTTTTTCTTCTTGAGAATACAATTTGTAGTGGGGCTTGGCCTTTGCGTTGAGTTCGTTTATTCTTAATTGAAGTGACTTTATATCCATAAACTAATTATATACCTGAATGATTGCAAATTGTTTGAATAGTTAAAAATGGAGTAAAATAGAAAAATGAGTAGAAGAAGAATTATTAAAGAGGCGCGTGAAGAGATCATTGAAGATGCTGAGGTTGTAATGCGGTGGAGCTCCAAAAGAATAGTTATAGCAACCTTTTTAGTTGTTATGATAATTTTCGGCGGGATATATGCAATTTCGCTTCTAAGTCAAAATCCATCCCGGGTTTTGGGTGAAAAAACTGCGGATCAGCCGAAAATAAAAATTCCTACAGAGCGTACAGTTGAGGATGTTATAGAAAAGGCAAAAGAAGATCTTTCAAACATAAATGCAAAAAATATTATTTCTTCCCAACCAAAGTTGCAACAGATCATAAATGACCTCACAAATTTAACAGGTTCATCTACAAGCGCGAAGGATCTAATTTGTAATACTGTGTGTAAGTAAAATTCCCAGATATATGTTATTAGGACTAGTTGTTTTATTAATTGCCAATCTTATTGGAGGAGCACTATCTCCTCTTTTTGTAAAAATAGGAACGCATGAAATTCCTCCATTTCTCTTTACTTTTTTTAGGTTTTTAATAGCAACAGCTATCTTTCTGCCGTTTTATTTACGGGGTAGGCAGCATGTTTCAGTGAAAAATATCCTGAAATTGTCAGCATTTTCTCTATTTTTTGCTGCAAATGCGACACTTTATGCAATTGGTATTCAGCAGACGTCAATAATTGCTTCCCAAACACTTTATACAACCGTGCCGTTATTTGTCGGTTTTCTTGCTCATTTTATGCTTGGTGAAAAATTTTCCCTAAACAAAATAATTGGAGCTTTGATTTCAGCGTTTGGCGTATTGCTTCTTGTCTTGGAGTCTGCGAAGAAAATGGATACATTTTCTTTTGGGACACCGCTTGGAAATAGCATAATTCTTGCAGCTGTCATATGCTGGTCACTCTATATTGTTCTTTCAAAAAAACTTTCTCAAAGCAATAGCCCTTCAACCACAAGTTTTTTTAGCTTTGTTGTGACTGCAGTTATTTTAATGCCTGCGGTTCCTTTTGAGGTTGCCTATACTAAATTTTCCTTTCAGAACGTGACGTCCATAGGATATATAAGTCTTGTAGGGGTTGGAGTAATTTCATCGGCATTAATGTTCACGCTTATTCAGATAGGAATTAAAAGAACATCAGCATATATTGCGTCACTATTCTCATACTTTGCTCCGTTATTTAGTGCTATAACAGCAGTGCCATTGCTTCATGAAAAGGTAACGCCATACCTTATCCTTGCAGGAATTCTTATAACTAGCGGTGTTTTTGTAGCAACTACGCTTGGTACAATCAAATTTAGAAAAAATAAGCTTCATTAGGATATAATAAGCCCATATGAAGATGATTATCGTTTACTTAACGTGTGCGAATGAAGAAGAGGCACTCAGAATTTCTGAAGCCTTATTAGATAAAAAACTCGTAGCTTGCGCGAAAAAATTACCTATTAATTCATCTTTTTGGTGGGAAGGAAAAAAGGATACGGCATCAGAAATTTTAGTTTTGCTTGAAACGGTTGAAGATAAGTTTGAAGCTATAGAAGCAGAAGTTAAAGTTCATCATAGTTACGAAACCCCAATGCTCTTTGCCGTTTCAGTGCTTAGAACAACCGAAAAAGTCAAGAAATGGCTACGGGAGGAATTGAATTAATATGGAAGATTTAAAAAAGAGGGCAGAGATTGTCCTTGAAAAATTAAATATTGAAGATAAGGAGCGGCGGTTTCGTGAAATTGAAGCATTGTCTAGCGTTCCTGAATTTTGGAAGGATACCCAAAATGCGTCAAAGCTGATGCAGGAAATGTCGCTTTTACAGAAGGAAATTAACAGCTATAAAAAGATCAAGGAGTTGGTTGTAAATGAACGATTCGAAGAACTGGAAGAACCCCTGAAAGATATCGAAGTATATTTATACTTGTCCGGACCATTGGATAAGTCAAATGCTATTGTAAGTATTCATGCAGGACAAGGCGGAGTGGATGCGATGGATTGGGCTGAGATGCTGTCGCGAATGTATCAGCGGTATTTTGAGAGGAAAGGATATAAATTTGAAGTAATAGACCGTGCAAATGGTGAGGAAGCAGGAATAAAGTATATAGATTTTCTAGTCGAAGGTGAGTATGCATATGGATACCTAAAAAATGAAAATGGAACTCACCGCATGGTAAGGCTTTCGCCATTTAATGCGAACAACTTGCGCCAGACTTCCTTCGCACTTGTTGAGGTGTTGCCTCAGACGGATGATGATACGACTATTAAAATTAATGAGGACGATCTTGAATGGGATTTTTACCGTGCTTCATCTCACGGTGGACAAAATGTGCAGAAGGTTTCGAGTGCAGTGAGAGTTACCCACAAACCAAGTGGCATTATTGTTACCTGTCAGACTGAGCGTTATCAAAATCAAAATAGAGAATATGCTTTAAAAATGCTAAAAGCAAAATTGTTGGCAAAAGCTGAAAGGGAGAGAATTCTTGATGAAAAAAAATTAAAAGGGGATTATAAGCCTGCATCGTGGGGAAATCAGATACGCAATTACGTACTCCATCCATACAAAATGGTAAAAGATGTACGTACGCAGGTTGAAACAGGCAATACAGAAGCGGTTCTTGATGGTGATATCGACATATTTATAGAAGCAGGATTAAAAGAGCTCCATTAATTGTTTTTTCAGCGTGAAAGGGTTGCCAAACTGCCCGAAATATGTTTAGATAGAGATTGCATGGAAGACCAGAAACTGCCAAAAAAAGAGCTGATTCACGAATTTAATACCTCTAAAAAAAGGAGCATTCAAATGTATAGGCCACTTATTTTTACCATTGTTATTATGCTGATTTTGGGTGTTGGAACCGGATATATCGCGTCAAATATATCAGGAACCACGAGCAAAAATCCTCTTTCTATCGATAATGAGAAAGCTTCAACTGGTGAAATAAAGAAGGGATTTAAAGCAGGCGTTGATGACACAAAAACATTCCCTGACACTGTAGAAGGTATCGTTAGGGAAGGTGGGATTGAC
>JAUSNA010000040.1 GCA_030645455.1 Candidatus Levyibacteriota bacterium
ATAAGCAGGAAAGATGTGACAATTAATAACTGCGGATGAAAACTATTTGATAGAGGAGTTTTTAGAAGTGTAAATTTAAGAGCGGGAATGGAGATAAATCCTGCAGAAAGGATGAGTAAAACTATCTCTATTCCTATCGCCTTAAGCGTTTCTTTTTTCGGAACCGATTCCGAATGAGACCCAACTCTTCCTACAAATGCAAATATGCTCCCAGGAATATATCTTTTTACTTCAGAAAGATTGTAGTTGTAGATAGTGCGTCTTATTTCGGGAGTAAAACCTCTTTTTTTTAGAATTCCTATCCAAATAAATGATTTAACAAAGAAAAATAGAGAAAAGAATAATATTCCTAGGACAAATAACAGAGGATCTAATTTCTCGATGGAGTGTCCGATATCATCTTTGTTATCTAATAGTATTTTAAAGATAAAAAGAAATGATAAGAGGGTAAGTGGAACTCCAAGAAAAAAACGCAGAAACTTTTTTGCTTGGTCCATAAACAATCTAGGATTCAAATCTGATGGGAAGATCTTTTTGCGTATCGGATCTACTGAAATTTACCATTAAATCGGCAAGCAGTCCCGTAAAAATGGTTTGCAGCCCGGCGATGACAAACAATACGCCAAATATAAGAAGCGGACGGTCCCCTATTGCTTCACCAAATAATTTAAGAATTATCAAATATAATAAAATCAAGCTCCCCACAAGAAGTAGCGATCCGCCAAGTTTTGAGAAAAAATGCAACGGTCGTCTTGTATATTTTACGAGGAAATACATTGTAATTAGATCCGGAATATCTGTAAAAATTTTGGTAGATTTATATTTTGAGTGTCCGTATTTACGCGGATTGTGTTGTGTGGGAACCTCTTTAACTTTAAATCCCATCTCAGAGGCAAGTATTGGGATGAATCTGTGCATTCCACCGTAAATCTTTATGTCTTTGGCCAAGTCTTTTTTGTATAACTTTAGTCCCGAATTCATGTCATTAAAGTGGGACCCAAAAAGCAGTGGAATAACAAAATTGTTGAAAAATTTGGAATTTATGACTTTGAGAATTGAGTCCTTTCTGTTTTTCCTCCATCCGGAAACCAAATCAAAGTCCCCAGACTTTTGACCCTCTATAAGTCTAGCTATGTTTGCAGGGTCATCTTGCAAGTCTGCATCCATTGTAATAATAAAGTCACCTTTTGCCTTTTGAAATCCAAGCGAGAGAGCGGTTGATTTACCCATATTCCTTCTAAAGGAAATAACATGAATGTGAGAGTTGTCACGGGCGTATTTTTGAAGAAGAGAAAATGTATTATCTGAAGAGCCGTCATCAATAAAAATTATCTCGTATTTTTTATCAAGAACCTCAAATGCCTCTTTAATACGAGCTATCAACTCGGAAAGACTTTCGTCTTCATTAAGAACCGGGATAACGACAGAGTATTCTGGATTCATTTTGGCTTCATTTTTGAGTATATCAAATATGGAGGAAAAAATATATTAATTCAAGATACCACCCATGAAGCATTTGTAGGCAGAAGTCACATAGTGAGAACCAGTTACGGGATCATTTTAACGGAATTTACTGTGCTTTCAACTAATATCAAATAGAGGTTGTTTGAGTAGGTTTGAACCTAGCTAGGCGCTCTGCTATAATTCCCTACTATGCCTGAAAGAGACACAAAAGGGGAATACCAGTTAAAACATGCCAAGAAAATAACACTCGCAAATTATCGTGGTGTAGGTAATGGAATTATGGAGCTTCAAGATGAAATTGCAGATGGTTTTATGAGATCTGGCGATATGAGGTCAGATATAGATATAGTACAAAAACCTAACGACAGGGTTCAAGAGTATGATCAGCTCGGAAATGTAAAGGTTGCAAAACTTCTCAGTCTACCAAGACTAGACTTTTGGAGAGGAGATGGGCTGATTCAAACTCGGAAAGAAGACGATACATATGTTTTAGCAATTGACGACCAAAAACTTGCTACAAGAGTAGCAGACTCAAATGATGGAACAAGAAAATTCGATGACTTATTCGTAGAAAGCTTTAGAAAGGAAAGTATAAAAGGATTAACCGGAGTTCTTAGAAGCGAAAAACTTCTGAACGGTGGGAGATACGACCTTACATTTTTGTGGTCATATTGTCATACAATGCTAACTGATGGAATTGCCATACCCACAATTTTGGCTACTCAATATGCAACTGAAACGATGACCCCAAACTCGCTCATGATAACGGCTGTTGCTGGTGTAGGATTAAATGTAATGGCTAATGGTATGAATTTGATGGCCGCTGCAATGAACCATTTCCACGCTTTGATCAGGGGGAAGCAGGCAGATTCAGGAATTCTAGACACAACATGGAATGAACCATTTGTTAAACATTCCTTTCAAGATCTCGCAGTGCCACCAGTTCCAGTTGATAGAGTTCTTCGTGGCGAATTTTATTTATTAAGAAATGGCGAGAAGTTAATAACGAGAGGTGATTCACAAAAACAAGACGAATTCGTAATGGGTGGACAATGATGAATAATCAATTTCTCCAGGTTCAATCAGTTCCTCCGATATAAATTTAGAATGACTTAGCAAGCTAAATTACATGTGGAAGCGGGTCATCCCTAGAGTTTAAGACGAAGGGTTTTCTTGAAAGTCACTAATCTCAACTCTGCCGTTTTGTAAGTCAACTAAAGCGGTATTATTACTATATAGAATTGCGGCCCAAGTTTCTATGTCGCCTCTTTGAGTAACGAATACAGAATTGTTCTCTGCGCAATATCTAGCAATTTCAAACCTACCTTGGGGGTTATTAGAGCGAACAGGGCTAATAGGTGTTCCTTCGGTTGTCGATTCATAGGCACAAATTCCCATTTCTTCCTCAGGAACATTAGAAAAGTCAGGCATGAACCATGTATCCAATTCCTCACGAGAAGAAATCCTACCATCAGCTAATCCCTCTTCAATTTCTTCTTCAGTATAAGCCATGTCTCTAGACATGAGGGGTTTGTATGCGCCTGTTTCGTCTTTGGGGTGTTCCCAACTCAAAGGAACAAACCTTATTTCCCTAGTAGCACTAGCGAAAGACCCTTTTTCAGCCCATTGAGAGCTGTCTTGTTGTTCTGTCATACGAAGATTATACTAAAAGAGGAAAAGAATATCAAACTATAAGCCTATTTGTGAGCGACCAGCTCCCTAGTTGGAACTCGTTGCAAGACCATTTTAACAGAATTTATCAGACTATCAAAAGTTATGAATTCGCTTTTTAGTTCGACTTGTTTGAAATTAAACTTTTATGCCAGTAGACTCGCCAAAAACGTAGTTCTGTAAGTTCCTTCTGAACTTGTCTGATGCTTCGTAGAACTTCATTCTTGACGTCTCTAGAGCATCAATTGATAATAAAGTATCGGTTTTATATGTGTTATACGCTGGATTATTCGTGTAATTATTCTCAAATTGCATAAAAAACATTAATTTACCAGAAAGGTCTACGTGCTTATTTATAAAATTAGTGTAAAGTTTTTCTAGAGAATCTACTTCTTTATCAAGCTTTTGGAAAAAAATCTCATAGCTTTTGTATGCTTCAACAGTTTTCCAGTATTCCATTGATAACTTTCTTTCAATATCAATTAGCTCACCTGAAAATTTGGGACTAGACTCGAATCCGAAAACATTTGTATTTACCAATTCATCACTTGAAACCTTAATTCTATTTGATATCACTTTTGAAGAGTATTCAGTCAGGTTGTACGTATATGAGAACAGGTGCTTTTGAATTGATGTCCAGCCTTCATGCGTAAAGTTGGTTTTAGCGTCTCTTTTGCTTTTCTTTGTGTGAACCGAAACATCCAAAATTCTTGCAACGAACCATCCCATCATTACAACGCCAGCTGGAATTATTGTAGAAATTATTTCATTATCAAGAGTCTTAATTAGTGGCAAGACAAGAAAGACAGAAATGATTAACAAAACTCCTATAATAGTTCCGAAAAAAAAGTCTCTGTTAAAAATACTTTTCATTTTTTGAATTAAATTTGCCGTAATTATAACACCCTCATCAGCAATATTGATAAGAATTAATAATTGGCTTATAATATATCATACTGTCTCAATGGCAGTTTTTTTGTATCAAAATGGAAATTATAAATGGGGCATTAAAAAAGTACATTAACTTATCTATTCTGGAGATTTTTTTATTTTCAATTTCTGGCACAGTATTTTTTTATATTCTTAAAAATTTGATACTTCCTACCGTGCACCTGAAGGTGGAAATGGAAAGTTTTCCCGTCAATCTTTTATTTTTACTTTTCTGGTTTTTAATTTTTATACTAGGAAAGAGACTTTTTCAGGGGTTTTACAAATTTGCTGCTTCCTTCATACCTTACACCTTCAAATCAAAGGATTGGTCGAAACAATGGGATCACCAAGGAAATATTCGACTATGGGAAAATGAGGACAATGCCTTATACGTTACTGATAGCAATTCTGGGTGTATTTTGAAAAGACACTACTGGAAGAACCTTGAGATGAGCTTCCTGTGTAAATTTCCAACGGGAACTGATGACCAAACTGTTGGAATTATATTTAGAGCAAAGAGCTTGTCTGATTATCTTATGGTTCAAATTAATGACAAGGGGAAGATGATAGTGCCTCATATTAGGATGGAGGGAAATTGGGAGACTACCAGACAACCAAATTATGCCCTTAACTTTGAGAAGGATGTATATTTTGATGTCATATTGAGGGTTATAGATGAGAAAGTTGAGTTGTTCATAAACGGCAACACGATGTTAAAGTGGACAATACCTACAAACTCAGACCTCACATCGGCTGATAAAAATGAAAAATATGAAGATACAATTGTTCCAGCGATTGATTTTAGAAAAGGCTACGGGAGAATAGGATTCAGGGCATTTCAAGGAGAGAATGCAGTTATCAAAAACCTAAAAGTAAAAAGATTGCCGAGCATATTTTAACGAACTTCTTCGACCCTCCAAAGTGATAAAATAGTTGTACCCCACAACTAAGTTATGAAATGCCAATTTAGAAAATCTAACGGTGAAGTTTGTAAATCCAACCATATCAACGAAAGCGACTTTTGTTTCCGACATGATCCCAACAATAAGGAAGCTAAGTTTCTAGCAAGTCGTAAGGGTGGGCAAAATAGAGCCCTGCAGGGAGTCTATGGAGAAGAAATTGTGATTAATTCCCCAACAGATATTAAAAAATTCTTAGGTTCAGTTATTAATGGTGTTTGGACAGGTAAAGTGCCTGTCCCAGTTGGAACAAGCATGGGATTCTTGGCTAAATGCTGGCTTGAGGCACATTCAATCTCTGAACTTCAAACCCGTCTTGTGGCAATAGAAAGAAAAGTGGACAAAATACATTCATGAATTTAGCAGCCCGTTTAGATAAATTGGAAATGAAAGTTGGTAGGATTGTGCCCGATGACAACAAGATCAATTATGTCATTCTCTTCACGAGAGATGAGGCTGGCATAGAACGTTACAGAATCAAGAAAGATGATAATTGGGTATGGGTTGCGAAGAAAGAACTCGAAAAACATATCAGCAAGTATGGGAATGGCGAAGGAACAATAGTCTTTATCCCCGAGAAGCTTAAGATTAGAGATTGATTAATAAACTATAAATTTATCATCTCCTACTGACTGGCTTGAAACCCCTAGCCTATAAGAGTATAATCCCCGAACAGACACGGAACTATAATTTATGGCTAGCCCAAGTAGTAATATGAAAATAAAAATACTAATTCCAATGATTATTGGCATGGTATTGCTAGGTGGAATCGTGATGTACGGTTCACCAAACACAAAGGCTCTATCTCAAAATAGTTTTGTCCCAACCTTAACTTTGACACCTACTCCAATCGTACCCTCAGAGAAGGCATTAAAAGTAGCTGCTTTTTTAGTTGTTAGGGGGACAGAAAATAGAAAAAAAGAATACAAAAAGGAGCGTGGCAATGAAAACATGTCCGACTCTGAACTTATAAAAATAGTGGCTTTGGGATACGATTCTGATCCTGCAAAAATGGCTGAAAAAGAGGCTTTGGTGCAAAAAATAATGGCTCAAGAAGGTCAACCAGTGTATTATGACACTGGGTATGATGAGAGCACTTTGAACAATATTAAAAATAACCAAGATCAGTTATCTCGTGAACAAGAATCGGAAATGAGAGAACAACAAGGGGAACTTGAAAAACTTAAAAGACAACAGGAAGAACTAGAGTATAAACAAAGAAATTTAGATAATTGTATTCAATATGGCTTTGGGTGTTGATAATTTTTAATCTCAGACCCTTTAATTCATTCCAACACTAGTGAACAGCAAACCTCTAAATTTAAGCTCAAAATAGGTATAATAAGAGTATTAGCGTTCTCTGTAAATTAATATAAAAATGAAAATTAATATTCAAAAGGGCGTGAAATCTTTTTTAAGTAAAGAAGAATACAAATACTTATTGTTGCTTGAATTTCACAAGAAATTTACTAAAGAAATTGGAAAAATTCAGGCAAATTTAATAAGCGATTTTGAGATATTACACAGTGATAACATTGCAAAAAGAGTTCAAAAAAAGCAAGAAATTGAAGATAAAGTGGAAACACTAATTACAAAATTAAATATACCTTTTACTTTATTTAGCCCTATTTATAATTTAATTCTCTATGGAGCTATTAACGACACAAACCGACCTCTA
>JAUSNA010000046.1 GCA_030645455.1 Candidatus Levyibacteriota bacterium
TGGAACAGGAAATCTAGTACTAGCATCTGATTTCAACACTTCTGTATTAATAGGTAATGCCACAACCCCTGCTCCACTTTCAATCAGTGGAGGTATTGGTGGGAATGCAGCACTTGTTGTTAATCAAGAAAACAGTGGAGACTTAATTACTGCCTCTGCTTCAGGAGTAACTAAGTTTGCTGTTGCAAACGATGGGACAATTAGACTTTATGGTGCAACCTCCGGATACACGGGGCTTCTAGCGCCTGCCGCGGCAGGAAATAATATTCTAACTCTTCCAACAGGAAATGGAGTATCTGGCCAAGCCCTTGTTACTGATGGCTCAGGAGTTCTTTCCTGGTCATCTGTTGCTACTGGATTTAATGCTTGGGATGCTGCAAATGGTGCCATTAATGCAAAGAGTGGAACTTACGACCTTTTGCTTGGTGGTAATTCGACCGCATCTGCAAAATTTGCAGTACTAAATATGAGTACGGGTACTCCTACAGCATCAATTTCTGCAAATGCTACAGACAACGCCACATTTATCACCGGGGCTGGAAATCTTGGAACTACAAACGCACAGACATTAACAATTGGTGGAACAACTACTGGGAATGTTGTTATAAATTCAGGTTCAAGTGCTGTATCAATACTCGACAACACTAGCATAACCGGAACGGTTACTTCATCTGATAGTTTCTTAGTTCTGGAAAATGGTGGTGGGTCAGATTACGGATCTATCGACGTTGCTGCTATTACCGGAAATCAAACATATACACTTTCAGGAACCGGTGGAACAATTTGGACCTCAGGAAATGATGGATCGGGATCTACTCTTGACGCTGACACGCTTGATACCATTGACTCAGGTAGTTTCCTTAGATCTGACGTAACAGACACTTTCACATCAGGGACTCTCAACATTGGCACAGGTACAACTTTTAACGTTAACGCAGGTTCAACTATAGATATTAATTCAACTAACTTGACCATTGCTGATACGGACATCATTTTTGATGGGGCAACAACGACATTTAGCTTTAATGGTGGTTTTACAATTGACTCCGGTGATGACATATTAACTCTTGCAGCAACCGATACAACATTATCAGCAACTGGGCTCACAACCATCACTTCTGCAGCCACACTAGGAATTAGTGCCACAACTCTGAACCTTGGAGGAGGGAGCGCCGCTACAATTGGCACAGTAAGTAACGACAGTCTAACAATAACTCCAAATGGTACTGGGGAATTAACATTAACTTCAGATGCGGATACAGGAGTAAACATTGGAACGTCAACAAATACCCCTGCTCCACTATCTATTTCAGGTGGTATTGGAGGAAATGCAGCTTTGATAGTTAACCAAACTAACAGCGGTGATATTTTGGCAGCGTCCTCCTCTGGAGTGACACGATTTGTAGTTACAAACAGTGGAAATGTTGGGGTTGGGACAACGACACCTACGCTTACAGAGGGTAATTTTGCAGCAATAATGGCAACAGGAGGAGCTCAATTCTCAAGCTTCTCAGGTTCAGGGCTTATAGACTGCAACAATGCCGTTGACGTATTGAAGTGGGATGCTACGACAAAGAAATTTAGCTGTGGCTCCGCGGTAGGTCAGGTAAAAAGCTTTGTAGATGCGACTACCGATGCAGCATCAGACGATAACACAACAAACTACTGGGACGGTACTCAACCGAATATTACTCTCAATGACTCAACCAACACTATTCTTATTCAGATGAGCGTTGGTGTATTGTCAAACACAGCAAATGACACTGTTACTGATTTTCAAATGCATTATGACACAACAGGTGATGGGGTTGCAGCCTGTACTGATACGACTGTTGGAGATATATTTGGAGGATTTACTTCTACCAACAACACGAGATACAATGCAACTCAAATTGCAACTATTGCCGCAAACGATCCGGACAAAATTGCATTTACGATTTGCGCCAACGACGCCTCAGACTTTACGGGATCAGCTCCGACTATTCAGACTATTGCTGTAGTTCTTACAGAGGTAAATAATACTGCTGATATTGCTGAAATATACCCAACAAATGATTTGTCCCTGAGGATCGGTGACCTCGTATCTATAGACCCTGAACTATCTGGCGGAGTCATAAAGGCTTCCGGCTCGGCAAACACTTCTTTCCTCGGAGTAGTTTCAACAAGACCTGCAAAAGTTATCGGTAGCAAGGGACCAGTCGGAGCCAATGGCTTGCCAATAGCGCTTTCCGGACGCGTGCCGGTCAAAGTCACAACATTAAATGGCAATATAGCCTCAGGCTCAGCTATAACAACTAGCGTTATTGATGGATTTGGGGCAAAGCAAGTAAGCACATCGTATGTCGCAGGACGTGCTTTTGAAGGAACGAGTAATTGGAATTCCAGCTACTGTCCGGTAATAAATGACATTGCCAAGATCCCTTGGCCTGATGATGATGGATCAAATTACAATCATCCATGTTTTGCAATTCCAACATCAAATGTACCAAATGTTCCAGCTTCATATTCGGCGCCATATGTTTACGTTGGAAAAGTAATGATGTTCGTTGGAACCGGTCTCCAAACACCAAAAGAACTAGTAAATAACAATCAAAATTTACAAGTTGACATGGGCATTAATATCCCTGGAGCAGGATCAGAATCTGCTTCACTTTACCTGCTCCACGATGGATCTGGTAATATTTTTGAAAACGAAGGAGCATTCTCAGACATCTTAGCTGCAAACGGAACGTTTGGTGCTCTTACAGCGGAGAAAATAACTACCTCAAAACTAAATGCAGATCTAGTTGATCTAGGAAGCATCAGTATGACGGCAACTGCCGGAGGCACTCTCTCATTTATTAATGAGTCTAATCAAGAGATATTCTCACTTGATAATTTAGGCAACGCTACTCTTTCCGGAACGCTAACTACTGTTGGTGGAAATTACGATGTAGCTGAGGATTTCTTGACCCGTGATATGGGACTTGAAGCCGGCGAAATCGCAACCATAGATCCTGAAAATTCCGGATTTGTTATGAAAGCGACCTCAGCCTACGACAGAAATGCAGTTGGTATTTACTCAACAAGTCCCGGCTTTAGACTCTCACAGCTTGAAGTTGAGGCTGGCACCAAGGCTGTGCCAATAGCACTTGCTGGAAGAGTTCCTGTCAAAGTTTCACTATCTTCTGAGCCAATTGAGCCTGGTGATTATGTGACTTCATCTGACGAGCCGGGACGTGCCATGAAGGCTCTAAAAGCAGGGCAAATGGTGGGTAAGGCACTGGAGTCCTGGACTCCCGCATCCGGGAAAGACACAGTGCTCGTATTTGTAACTGTTACGTATGCGGATCCAAAAAATACTTTGTCAGAGCTTACTCTTGATGAAAACGGGAATGTAGTCGTTTCGTACGTTTCTGCTTCGTCTGTTAAGCTTCCTGCAGATTTGACAATTAACGGTGCGGAAACAGACGGAACACTTACCGGAGCTCTAACTTCACTAAATGATGCTTTGGCTATTGCAGACAGTACGATGGGATTGCTTAGGACCGATATTCTAGGTATTGCCTCCAGGGCGGCTGAGCTTGATAACCGTGTTGCAACGCTTGAGAACGAGCAGGCTTCAGCATCCGCTCAAATTGCGCAAACACAAGAAGAAACAGCAAGCATTAGTTCTCGAGTAAGTGGACTTATTGAGACGGTAAATGGACTAATCGCGCGCACGGTCAGTACGGGGGCTTCAGGACTTGGTCTTACTCCAACTGATGATCTTATTTCAACCGGATCCGGTGAAATAATAAGTATTAATTCAACTTCAACATCTGAGCTTGCTGATGATATATCAACTTACTCCTTGACTGTCAACGACACATTCAAGTCTTTGGGGCTTTCGTATTTGGGTAACACAAGTATTTCGGGGGACCTTACGGTTAGTGGTCAAACATATCTTGGAAATACTAATATCGTCGGCGATGTAACAATTGGCGATATAGCTATAACTTCGAATTCCATAAATGTAAGCGGTGTTACAGATGTCACCGGGAGTAATTCCGGTGGCATCTTGTATTTGCAAAGCTCGAGCCTCGCAAATGGCCTAGATATATTTAACGGTGAGGTTACGATTGACAAGAATGGCACAATCAGTGCTAAGGGAAATGTCAAAGTTGGCGGCAATCTTGAGCTTGAAGGTGCCATAACAATAACTGCTACTGCCGGTGCAACCATCAAGGCTAAAGATGCATTATATGTAGCGGAAGATGGAACTGTCATGAAAGCAGATAGCACAATAGCTTCAAGATCAGTGGTTGTTGGTATCGCTGCAAATGACGCAAAGATAGGTGAAAAGGTAACCATTATTATTGGCGGCAAGGCAAAAGGATTTAGCAACCTAGAGACGGGTAAAAGATATTATCTTAATACCAATGGAGGAATTACGTTTACTGCACCTCTAATTTTTGAGAATAGAATTCCCGTAGGCATTGCTCTTTCTAGGACGGAATTGTTAATTCAAGTCTCCCAGACCGTCAGTGATTTGCAAACACAGTAAGAATTTTCAAGAGTAATATTCGTTATAACGCGAGTCTCTATTATTAGATGTGAACTAGAGTTGGACTATAAAAAGGTCTATTTAATGGTAGACATGATCAGCCTTAAATCACATGTGGCAAAGAGCGAATGGTATAGGGGAAAAAATAGATAATAAGAAATTGAATTTACATATATTTTCTTTTAAGAAGAACTTTATAGCAATCATGGGGAAGGTTTCGATTACCAGAATTAGGGCTATTAAAACGTATCCTAGATTGAATGAGAGGGGTATTGCAATATTAGCAGGAAGGCTTATTCATGAGATTGTGCAATATCTGATCCAACCTTCAAAAACGGTCAGGTTCCTTACTTTTTTTGCAGCTCTCCGATCTAAATTAGCTCCCCTTTTTATGACTGCGCAAATAAGATTCTATCAGACCTAAATCAAATTATAAAAGAATCAGCTCCCTTATTCTTACACACTAAAACATTGGAAAAAAGGCTGTGTGCTACAAATCAGAATTGGCGTCGAAAAAAAGTCTTTTTGCCATTCTACTTTGGCACTTCATTCACCCTAGAATTGAATACTCTTTGAGCATTGATAGAACGGGTCTCTTTGCATTACTGAAGTACACTTTAAAGCAAAATAAATTAAGAGTTTTTTTTGATAATAATAATCTTAGGCGACTGAGTCTATCGGTTGGATCCAGGAGTTGGGGTTGTCAGCTGGGGAAGATTTGCATTTGGATTGCGTCTAACAGCTGCTGGTGTTGCCGGGGTTGGAGGATTGTCAAGATTGTCTACATCTACTTCAGGAAGATTTGACTGAGTAGCCCCATCTTGGATTTTTCCCGTTCCCCCCGCTTCGGTATCATTGTTTGAAATTTTTGCTACAAGCTCTGCGACAAGATCGGTTGCTACTTTATATCCCTGACTATCTTTGTTATCAGCAAGCAATGTTACCGCGCGGTCCGCAACGAGCTTAGCATTTTGAAGGTCCCCTTTGTCACGAAGTGCAACGGAAAGGTTGTAGTAGGCATTTGCATTGTCAGGCTTTAAGTTGGCTGCATCGCTAAAGAAGCGGATTGCGAGATCGTAGTTGCCGGCAGTGTAATAAATACCTCCAACACTGATTCTAAGAGCGGGGTTAAGAGGGTCTCTTTGAATTGCCCGTCCGTATGCATCAAGTGAAAATGTTAGTGCGTTTTGAGCAACTCCTGTTATATTTCTATAAATTGCTGCCAAGACCTCCCAATTTCTTGCGGAAAGCGGACTTAATGCTACTGCTACTCTTCCTTCATTTATAGCTTGTGATAAAAGAGTCTGAATTGTAGTTCTGTCTTGATCAGTCAATGTTCCATTTGGATTTTCTGCTGTTGGTCCTTTTTGGGTAGCTATTGCATTTGCAAGAGCGAAATTGGTTTGGGCCATGTCAATTCTATACAGATCAATTACTGGATTTAAAGATTCTGCTCTTTGCAAATATGTGTATGTCAAATTACCGCTTTTCGTTGCCTGCAATAATGCTTGTCGGTGCCAATAATCGGCAGCAGTTGCAGTATAGGTTTGGTAAAAAACAGGGACAGCTGCAACAACAAATACTACAAATACTATTATTGGCAACAAATCAAATTGTTTGTCATTTGCTGTTGATGCTTTAAGTCCCATGGAAAGACTCATAACTTTTTCGCGGATTCTTCCTTGGGATACCATTAAGAGTGCAAAAACCAATAATGTTCCCACCAAAGACACGAGCGTTGTTACATGAAGAGCAAGTAATAGTAGTCCAACCAAACTCCCAATTGCAAAAGCAGGTACCAAAGCAGGAAAAGTTTCATCTTCCGTTACGTGCCGTACGGAAAGGTTTCTTCGTGTGTTATTAAGAACAACTAAGCAGACGATTACTGCCGCAAGTAGCCCAAGTAGTCCCAGTGTTCCCCAAATCTGAAGGAATTCATTGTAGGCAGTGTCAAAATTGAAATTCCAAAATTCAAGCAAATTGAATTCAAGCGGTTTGTAATTAGTAAAATCAAAAAGGTAGGTTGCAGGACCAGTCCCTATAAGTGGTGCATCTCGGAAAGCAGAAGCCGAAATTTTCCATGAGATAGAGAAAGGCAATTGAATTTCTTTTGGATAAGCTGATTCTAGCTCTTGAATTTTGTTGCCGGGAAACGGTAAGTAGGCAAGTACTAATGTTAAGGCTACAACAACTAAGGGCGTTAAAAACATTGGTAATGCTTTTCTGAACCTGGCATTTTTGTGTGGCTTTGTTATCAAGAAACACAATATAAATACTACTGCGAGAGCAATATAGGTCGGTATCGATCCAGTCAATGCAATGGTTACTCCAAAAATAATTGATACAGCAAGAGCAATCGGCATAGGCATGAATTTATTGCTGCTTACTATTGAAAGGAGTGGCAACGGAAGTAGCATAAGAAGGAGTGCTATTGTGGAAAAGGTCGAACCAGAAGGTGTGAAATTTGCAGTTCTGGCAAAATCAAATGGCAAATATACTCCGAAAAATGACAGCAGGCTAATTAGGGCAACAGCTACAGCACTTCCATATAAGACGTATGAGAAAGTTTTAATTTTCAACATATTCTTAAGATTGGAAACGGTCACAAAGTATAGAAGGATATAAACTACCCAGGATATAGCCGAACCATGAACTCTTGGGAAGTTCCCATAAATTGATTGGTATCGGGAATCACTAAAATAAGTTGAGACTAGTACACTACCCAGTAGCAGTAACAGCGGAATATCAAGCGGAGTTCTTGTAATTTGGACTTTTCCTTTTAAAATCCAGGAAAATATCCAAAGTCCCGCGATTAGCATTGTTGAAACAACGAGAAACACCAATTTTGGCATTTCATAAAATTCAGTTGTTTGGTTGAGAAATAGAAGAGGTGTTGCTCCTGCTATTATTAAAAGCAAGAACGAGATAAGATTGTCGATAACTGCTGTAAGCTGTTTTCTCATGTAAAAAAGTGCCTCTTAAAAAATTAAGCCTTCTTTAGTATTGATCTAAATTAAGGCAGTAATTTATATAATCATAAATCGAAAAGCTCGTCAAGTAGTAAATGGGGTTATGGACATGGCCTTTTTTACGTTTGGCTTTGGGGATTATTATCATGTTTTTGAGCGTAATGATAGTAGTGTTCCGTCTACCCTATTTTTGCACTAAAATTTTTCTCAAGTGTTTTAAAAATCGCTCTACGAACTGGCTCAATATCTTCATTTGTCAGATTCTTTGTGCGGTCAAGAAAGTTTATTCGAAAGGTTTTTTTGTTCTTATAGACATCTAGCAAGGCGACGCCATGGACAAGACTGCTCGCGTCCTTAATTGCCTTTTCTATTTCGCTAAAAGTGTAGACTGTTGAAATTTCAATTCTTACGTCTTCTATTATAGGGGGGTACTTTGCCGGTTCTTTGTAAATTTTCCGGTCAGAAGCAAATGGTAGTAATTTTCCGAGATCTATTTCAAAAGTAACATCTTCCCCGATTTCTATTTGTCCAATATCTGTTCCTTGAATCACAAGAACTGCCCCATCGATTCCATCCACTTTTTTTGTAAAACTGAATTCTATAATTCCCAAAATTGAAAGGAGTTGCTCTACAATGCCTTTGGCATCGTAAAATGTAACCCCATCTTTCTTAATTAAAACCGCAAGCCTTAGATTTTCATCGGGAAGTCCCGATGATTTCTTTATATATACATTGGCTATTTCGAATAGTTTTTGTTCACCACGTGTTTTATTGTAATAGGTTGTTGCAATAACACTTGGAGTGAGTGAATTTCTTAAATAAACATGGTCTTCAGTAAGTGGGTTTGTGAGCTTGACTGCATCTTCAACCGGACCGTCAAATAATTCTTCAGATACCATAGAATAGGTATATATCTCATTAAATCCCCAAAGGCACAAAGCTGTTTTGATTCTTTCAATCCAATAGAATTGATCCTGGCTTTGATGATAAAAAGATTGAGAAGTGCTACATGGTAATAGATTTGGGATCTTTTGATAGCCATAAACCCGGGCAATTTCTTCTATAATATCTTCCGGAATTTCAATATCGTTAAGTCGTGTAGAGGGAGGAATTACTTCAATGCTTCTTCCATTATTTTTCTTTATAGAAAATCCAAGATTTTCAAGTATTGATACAACGGTTTTTTCAGGAATGTTAATTCCTATAAGGGAAGTAATTTTCGCAAAAGACACAATAACTGATTTTTGCTGTGGCTTATTTGGGTAAATATCTATTATTTCCGAGATAACTTTTCCCTTTGCGTATTTTTCTAACAGCTCAATTCCCCGAAGCAACGTAGGAAGCATGAGTTCCGGGTCAGCACCTTTTTCATTGAGCACTGCAGCTTCGGTTCGTATCCCAAGATTCATGGATGTTTTTCGCAATAAATGGGGATTGTTGTTGTCAAGGAAAAGCAAAATCCTTTTAGTATTATCCGTTACTACACTATTTGCGGTTCCCATGATTCCCAAAAGATCAACAATAGTGCCGGTTCCGTCATCAGCTACAATATCTCCGCCTGAAAGCTCAAATTCTTTCTCGTCCAACGTTTTGATGCGTTCCCCGCGCTTCGAGGCTCTTATATGTAATTGTCTAGTTGTAAGTCTGTCATAGTCAAAGACATGCGAAGGGTGACCAACCTCACGCATTATGTAATTGGTGACATCTACAACGTTGTTAAGACTCCTTATTCCTGTTTTTTCCAATCTTTCTTTAAGTATCTCCGGAGAGTTGCCTAACTCTATATCCATTACAACTGCCACTATGCGGTTAACGAGTTTTGGGTCACTTTCAATAGTTATTAGAGGGCTTTTTGCAGTAGTTGAAGCAGTAAGTAATTTGTGGGGTTTGAATATTGCCTTGAAACCTGCTTCTGGTAATACTGCCGATGCTTCGCGCGCAATACCCTGAATTGACATAAGATCAGGTCTATTTGTTGTAACCTCGATGTCATAGACTGTATCGTCGCCAATTTTATCCATATGCTCAATTGAGACGCTTGTAAGACTCATAGCATCCGCAAATTGTTGCGGCGTTGCATCGGTCTCCAAAAACTCTTTTAGCCAGCTGTTGGGTATTAGTATGTTCATGTTTTTTTGATTAGGTAATTAAAAATGTAAAAAATCAATTGCCGTAGCCATAAATGATAATACAACAACTAATATGAGTATTCCTGCTTCTTTGTATATTCGCGTAAATATTTTTTTGTTTAATATTGCTTTGTGAAAATAAATTCTATTAAAAATAAAAATTAAAATGCTTCCGATAATCATGCTTATAGAAACGAATATTTTTCCATAAAAACGACTTTGTTCTGCCTCTTGACTACATTTTATTGCATTAAAACTAGGATCAAGGTTCCAACACTCATCAGTTGATAGGCGAATTGGACTTATGTTTAATAACTGAGAAATTTGCATAATAATAACAGTAAGGATACCCCAAGCGATTACGAAGCTAATAATTTCGAACATTATTCTACTGACTTTATTCATGTTTAAAACTGTTCTAAAAATTCAAGATCATTTGAATATAAAAGGCGTAGATCGTCAATTTTTAGTCCTTCTTTCATCATAAGAACCCGCTCTACTCCCCATCCAAAGGCAAAACCGGTATACTTATCGGGATCAATATTTCCGGCTTTTAATACGTTTGGGTGAACCATACCGCTCCCACCCATTTCAAGCCAGCCACCTTTGCAGAGACGACATCCACGTCCCATACAAACCCCACAAGAAATATCTATTTCAAAAGAGGGCTCGGTAAATTGAAAGTGATATGGCCGTATGCGAAATGTTCTTTTCTCACCAAAATAAGATTTTACGAAGTACTCAAGAACTCCCTTTAAGTGTGCAATTGTAATATTCTCGCCGACTACAAGTCCTTCAAATTGATGGAACATTTGCGTATGTGAAACATCGGATTGTCTTCTGTAGCATTTTGCGATATTTAGCATTTTTATTGAAAGTCCAGGCTCTGCATATAAACCGTCTTGTCTGGCCCCGATATTTTTGAGCACGCGTTCCATTTCCCTGACCTGTCCTGAAGACGTATGTGGGGTAAGCAAAATATTTCCCTTCTTTGAATCTGCAGGAAGATCTACAAAGAAAGTTTCCCAGTCATCCCTGGCGGGATGATTTTGCGGAAAATTGAGTGAGCCAAAAGCGTACCAATCATATTCAACTTCGGGGTAGCGGACTCTGGTGAATCCTATCTTTTCAAATATGCTGGTAATTTCTCTTATCGCTTGCGTTACTAAGTGAAGCGAGCCAAGAGGAGGAAGGTTTCCCGGCATTGTGATATCTACAGGAGAATTATCGTTGGGGATATATTTTCTATTCGTCTTTTCTTCTTGCGCAGGATTGCTCCTATTTTTTTTGAGTTCCATTCTTTTGTCCTTGATCTGTTCTTCGAGCGTGCTTTTAATCTCATTTGCGAGCCTTCCTATTTCCGATCTTTCCTCAATCGGGAGGCTTGGAATTTCTTTCATGGCATTCGTAAGCTTGCCCTTTTTGCCTAGAAAGCTAATATAAATTTGTTCTATTTCATCGGCCTCGGCGCTTACGATCATGGACATTGCTTCATTTTTAATTTGGATTAATGTTTCTTGCATATGTGTATTGTAATAAATATTCAGCCTTTGGACAAATGGCTATATTTGTCCATAAAAAAAGCCTCCATGTGGAGGCTCTGGTGAATTTTCTTTGGTGGGTTTTATTTTCCGTCAAAAGCTTTTTTCACCACTTGGGTAAAGGCATCTCTATTCTCAGTAATAAGTCCTGCCAAGATTTTTCTATCAAGCTCAATTTTTTGATCCTTCATAGCTTTAATAAATCTACTATAGGAGTGACCCTCCTCTTTGACGGCTTCGCCAATTCTGACGATCCAAAGACGTCTAAAATCTCTCTTTTTCCTTTTCCTTCCGTGGTACGCGTATGCATCAGCATGCAAAACTGCTTCGGTTGCGGTTTTAATAAGCCGTGAGCGCGTTCCTCTGTAACCCTTTGCGAGCGCAAATATTTTTTTGTGTTTTTGTCGGGATATAATCCCTCTTTTTACTCTTGACATATATTAGCTTAAGCTTCTCCTAGAAGCTGTTTAATCTTCTTAGCAAATTTTCCATGTACTAATTTAATTTCTTTTTGAGCTCTGAGTGTACCTTTTGATTTATGAGAACGCAAGTGTGATCTCATCTGTGATCCACGCAATACTTTTCCGGTCTTTGTAACCTTAAATCTTCTTTTTACACTTCTTTTAGTTTTGAGTTTGTACATATTTCTTTTTCTTAGAAAAAGAATTTCTAAATTCTAATTTCTAAATCCTAAACAAATTCTAATTTTCTAAATTCAAAATTCATTTCGAATTTCGTATTTAGTGCTTCGCATTTCCGCTACTTGTTGCGGGTTATCATCATTGTCATTTGACGGCCTTCCATTTTTATTTCCCGCTCAACTTTTGCCATCTCGCCTAATTTTTCAATTACTGCTTCCAATTTCTCCCGTCCGATGTCCTGTCTTCCCATTTGCCGTCCGGTGAACCTCACCGTAAATTTTACTTTATTTCCTTCAGTTAAAAATTCTTTTGCCCTTTTTAGCTTTATATCCAAATCGTGCTCACCTATAAAAGGACCAAATCTTATCTGCTTCGTCTCTGAAGCTTTAGCTCCTTTTTTCTCTTCCTGTTTTTTCTTTTTCAGCTGGTATAGAAATTTAGAGTAATCTATTAATTTAGCAACCGGTGGTTTGGCCATCGGCGCAATCTCGACCAGATCTATCTCCAACTCCTCAGCTCTCTGAAGGGCTTCTTTTATTGACATAATGCCAACCATTTCACCCTTATCGTCAAGAACTCTCACCTCGGAAGCTCGGATTTGGTAGTTTTTCCTAAAAAAAACTTTTGGTGTATATTTAGTGTTTTGTCTCAATGTCGTTTTGAATTTGATTAATAAATTCGCTTATTGTTACCATTCCCAGATCCTTACCATCTCTTGCTCTAACCGAAACCATTAATTTTCCGTCTTTGCTTTTTTCTTCTTCCTGACCGCCTATTATACACATGAAGGGTACTTTTTGTAAAGTAGCCTCACGGATTTTGGCTCCGAGAGTATTATTTGAGAAATCTACCTCCACACGCAATCCTGCCATCTGAAGGGCTTCAACTACCCTTTTTGCATACTCAGTAAATTTTTCCGAAACAGGTATAATTTGAACCTGAACAGGCGCCAGCCAGAGGGGAAATTTGCCTGCCGTATGCTCGATATAAACAGATAAAAACCGTTCGATAGAGCCCATTAAGGCAAAGTGGATCATAACCGGAGTTTGAGCAATTCCCTGCGAGTCAATATATGTCAAGCCAAACCTTTTTGGTTGGACAAAGTCCAGTTGGGGTGTTGCCAACTGCCATTCGCGTCCCAATGCATCCGAGACCATGAAGTCGATTTTAGGGCCGTAAAAGGCCGCTTCACCCTCGGCTACATAGTAGTCAAGGTTGTTTTCTTTTGCAATGTTCAGGATTATTTCCTGCGCGTTGTTCCATAAACCGTCTTCGCCTAAATATTTCTCCGGACTTTGTGGATCTCGAAAAGAAAGCCTAGCTCGAAAGTTCATATCTAACGCTTCATAGAACTCCTTTGTTATTTCGATCAGGGACTGGTAAATTTCATGGATTTGTTCAGGAGTACAAAATGCATGACTATCGTCCTGAGTTACCGATCTAACTCGTGAAAGCCCCATAAGCTCACCTGCCTTTTCGTCTCTATAAATAGTTGTTGTTTCAAGATATTTTATTGGTAAATCTCGGTAGCTCCGTTGTTTTGATGCATAAATTTGCTGGTGATGAGGACAGTTCATGGGTTTCATGACCATCTTGTCATCTGTTTCCTGGCTGGTAACCAGAAAAAGCTCATTTCCAAATTTAGTCCAGTGTCCACTCGTTTCATAGAGTTCCTTTTTTGTAATATGCGGTACCCAAACTTTTTGATAGCCCCTTTTTATTCTTAAGCGTTGAGAAAAATCATTGAGAAGTTCGCGCAACATTGTTCCTTTGGGCGTAAATAAGGGAAGCCCCTTTCCAACCAGTTCTGAGAATGTGAATAAATCAAGTTCTTGTCCCAATCTTCTGTGGTCACGTTTTTTCGCTTCTTCAAGTTGCTGCACGTAGAGATCAAGTTCTTGCTGTGTGGGAAAAGAGGTTCCATAAATCCTAGTTAGCATTTTATTTTTTTCATCTCCCCGCCAATATGCACCCGCAATGCTCAGAAGTTTAAAAGCTTCTATCTCCTTTGCGGGATTATCAACGTGCCCCCCGCGGCATAGGTCTTCAAACATTCCAGCTTTAAATAAAGTAATTTTCTCCCCTTTTTTTACAATTTCGTCAATCAGCTCAAGTTTGTAGGGGTTATTTTGATATATTTTTCGGGCTTCTTCCTCTGATACTTCACGTGATGTAAAAGAATCCCATGCATCAAGAGTTTTTTGCATCATTTTCTCAATTGCAGGCAGGTCGGAATCTGTAATGGGAGTTGGAAATTCAATATCGTAATAAAAACCGTTATCTATTGCCGGCCCGATTGTGAGTTTTGCTTCAGGATACAGTCTTAGGACGGCCGCTGCCAAAAGGTGTGCAGTTGAATGTCTTAAATTTGAGAAATTTGTTTCCATTATTTGATTATAGTTCAATTAGCCTCGATTTTGAAGTAGGAATCATTTCAGAAATTGAATGGAGATTTTGATTGTTCAGCATATTTACTTACCTCAGCAACAAATGATCCTAGCGCAGGAATAAGATTTATTTGCGAAATAAAGTAAGCAAGAAATGCTATTACAATTGTAGTGCCAACCCAAACTCCTAATGCCCACGTAATTCCGCCAAAAAAATTGTCTATAAGCATCCGCTTGCGGCTTCTATAAACATTCTCACTCTTTGCCATATGTATATATCATGCCTCAAATCCAAGGTCCGTTGCAATACCTTGTAGGGCAGCAAGCACTATGCCAACGTATTGATCCAGAGGTATTTTTAGGCTTTGTTCACATGCTTGGATTTGAGCCCTATCTACGGACTTGGCAAACGAGGGTTCTCCTAGCTTTTTTAGTATGAATTCAACAGTTACTGATGAAATCTTTTTGTCTTTCTGAATAAGTGCTGCTGCTATCACAAATCCGGTCAATTCGTCGCAAGTGTATAGCGCCCAATCCATTGCGCTAATTGGGGTTGCCTTTGTATATTTATAATTGTGCGCTTTGATAGCATAAAGAACCTCTTTTGGTAATGCTTTGCCAATCTTTTCCTCTAAATACAAAGTGTGTCTTTCAGGCGTATTTCTTGTCAATTCATAATCGGCGTCATGCAGAAGTCCTGCAATTGCCCACATTTCTTCATTCTCAAAATTGTGAGTACGGGCACTATGTATTTTACAAATTGCCCTCATTGCTGCTTCAACCGCCAGGTGATGACGGACAAGATTTGGAGCTTTAGTATAAACCTGCAATGTTTGTAACGCTTCTTGTCTTGTCATAAAATTAGTATATATTATCTTGAGTGTCGTATAAAGCCATTTGTTTAAGCCTCAATTATTTGGTAAAATTACATGATTTTCAAGCAAAGCTTGAATTCACAAGTGGACCCGTAGCTCAGTTTGGTTAGAGCGTTGCATTGACATTGCAAAGGTCACAGATTCGAGTTCTGTCGGGTCCACAAAAAAGTTGCTCCTAGTTGCCATCGGCAACGCGAGCGTTGTACCCCAAGTGCACTAGCCAATTCTTGGCGGCGCATTTTCCATTGCAAAGGTCCAAGACTTCGAGTGCTACTCGGGTCCACAAATAGAATTACATAAATAACATCGTCCTTTCATCAGCATGTTCGGACAGATTGCTGTCAACTTTCATGCAAGCAATTTCCCTAGCATAATCTGATGTTCCTGTAGTTAATAACGTCAGATTTTGATTTGGAAGCAGCTCCGTAATATTTTCCGTGTGGATTATGATTGTCCCTTTTCCATCGGGACAATTTACGGCCTTTCCAGGCGCAAGCCTAAATCCACTATTTTTTTGACACCCTTTTTTGACGTCAAGAAATTCACAAGTAGACGCAATTTCAACTTGTCCCGCAGATTGCCTTATAGAAACACAAGGCGTGACAACTTTTCCTAATGCCATTCTTTTTGCAAGATCTAGTTGATGTTCATTTCTTTCTGATTCGGTCATAATTTACCCTCCTTTCCACAAAAAAAACCTCCGCTTGTGTGTCTCGCCGGCTGGCGGACGCGGAGGTCAAATTTCGTTGATTTTAACTCAAAAACCAACCTCCGCTACGCGAAGGTAAAATACCAAGAAAAGTTATGAGTTAATTTCATATTATTATAACTATTGTATTCAAATTCCCAATATATGTCAACGTTTTTCCCGAGTTAATTGCCTTTTTCAAGAAAAATTATACATTGGTAACTATTTTAGTAAATCATAGTATTGTCCGGCTTTTATGGAAAATCCTAATGACTCTACAATCCTTACGGTTTCGACCACTCTTGGATCCTGATCATCAATAGCATCCTCCATATGCATAACCGCCTGCTGTTGGACATAGCGCTGGACGCTTTCCTCTATGATTTCAGCCTCTAATTCCTCGTATCCACTTGTTAATTTTTCACTCATAACAAACACCTCCTCTCCTTTTTTGCCACAAAAAAACCTCCCTTTTGGGGAGGTTGCTGAATGCACGAAATCCTCCCCTAGCGGTTGCTAAGTAGGAGGACTAGTACAATTGATTTAACTGTAAATTTCATGTTATGAGTTATGATATCAGGTGAAATTTGGCAAGTCAACTGCTTTTTGTGGCAATGCACGATATCTCGACTTTTGCCTCTAATGGCAGTTCTGAAACTTCAACGGTAAACCGTGCCGGCTTTGATTTTGAAAAATGTTTTCCATAAACTTCATTGAATTTCTGATACTCACCCATATCTGTTAGGAAGCACTGGGCTTGCACCACATCTTTTATAGATAAACCTGCCTTTTTAAGAACTGCAGAAAGATTGGATATAACCCGCTCTGTCTGCTCCTCGATAGTATAGACATCAATTGTTCCCGTTGCCGGATCTATTGCCACTTGCCCGGAGCAAAACAAAATATTGTCTGTTAATACCGCTTGAGAATAGGGTCCGACAGCTTTTGGAGCACTTGTTGTTGAAATGAATTTTTTCATTCTAGATAAGGTAATTATATAGCAAATCGCTGTGCTTGATGAGTTATCCTGTTTGGGTGGCTACATTCCTATCGTGGTGTAGAGTAAAGCTTGTTCCACCCTTTTTTGCCATTGAAGTGTAGCTTTTTTCCGCTTTTCGGCTTCTGAAGAGTTTTGCATAAATGACTCCGTCTTCAACTCTATCTCTCATTTTCATAACCAATTTCAAAAACCCTTCATAAAAAGTGAGGTGATAAACGCCCGGTTTTTCAGGAACTTCATCGATCACTACGTCTTTAAATACCGTTTCAAGCTCATCAGACGAATCTTTGAGCTTGCGAAGCTCCGACAAAATAGCACTTAGCTGTTCCCGTATCACGCTAGTATCCTCACTATTTCCTTTTTTCTCCGAAGTTCTTTTGAATTCGGAAAAGTAACTCATATGCTCAGCTGTGATTGCCGTTTTTTCACTTCTCGGCTTTATATCCGAGGCTTGTTCGGCAAGTGCTGATAATTTGTGTGATTTACCGGCTTTTAGTTCTATTCCAAATATTTGAGAAATGGCAACATTAAATTCACTTTTCACTTCACTAGCTACAGCCTTATTTGCTATTTTTATTGCCTCATTATTTACTATCGCTGGCTTTTTTGTAACTTCAAGGAGTTTTTTAAACAAAGATGACCCGTCCGAGGAATGAACTCTTTCTTCGCCTGTAAATTTTGTTGATGATCCCTGCCCTTTCATGGCTGTATTATACTACGCAGGTTCAAATTAAGCAAACTTATTATAAAATTGTAGCACTTTTAATGTAAAAAGAAAGTGCTTTTTGTGAAAGAGATAGATTGATTTGTTAACGTAGAACTAGTGAGTTTCAAATATTTACACCTAAAGCTGTGTCAAAAAAGTAACCGTCTTTTGCTGACGGATAATTGACGCGACAAGATAAGGATTTTTCATAATTTCCTCACGCTCGGTCGGATTTTCAATGCTATTTAAAGCTTTTTCAATATCTTCCTTTTCAACAGTTATTTTTTCTGCGTCCGCAACTTTTCTTAGGAAAAATTCTAATTTCAAATCTTGCTCTGCTTTATCTCTGTATTCTGCCTTTATCTTTTCTGCTTCAAGATTTCTAGACGACAGGTATTGATCAAGCGTAAGACCTAGTTTTTTGAGCTCGTCAAGCATTTGAGAAAGCAATCTGGATGTTTCATTTTCAATAAGAATTGCGGGCATATCAATTTTTGCTGTGCCAATTGCAGCGTCCAATATCTCTTCGAGAGGTATTTTTTGTTCTTCTTTTCCCGGCACAATTATTTTAGATTTTGCTGTAATGTTCTTAACTGCCTCTTTATATTTTCCGAGTTCAACGGTAGGTTCCTCACAAGTCTCTGCGGTAAAAATAATATCTGTTCCTTCAGTAAAGACCTCAATGTGTATATGGGGACTAATTATTGGATTGGGATTGTATTTTTTGAGCGCCTCGTTGTAAGAAGTCCCTACCACTTTTTTTAATACTTCCTCTTTGACAAGCTCAGGGTTTAATTTGGCTTTTGCAACGTTTTTTGGAGCCTGTCCTGGGCGAAATCCGGCAATTTTTACCTGTTTTAAGAGATTGTTCTCAATTTCGTCTTGAGCTTTTTTTGCAGTTGTCCAGGGTATTATGATAGTTACCTCAATGGTGCCATCCGGACGTCTTACGACTCCTTCTTTCGAGATTTTTTTTGAATCGGTCTTTTTCTCAGCCATGAATGTGTATTTTACAGGTTCAAAGCAGTTATGTAAAGTGCTTAAAGCACTCTCCCTGCATATAATATGACAAGTATTCCGGTCGTATTTAAAATAAAAGACATTAGTGAAAATATTGGCCGTGGCAAAACGTAGCCATTTGCAAGAAGAGCCACTCCCGCCTCATCGGGTAAAGGCGAGGCAATAATTATCATCGCCACTAGCACTTTAATAAAATGTTGCAGTGGCCGGGGAATGGGCTTGATTACTGCTTTTGCAAACGGTTCTTTGTAGAGAGACTTAAATTCATGTTCAAAAGAAACTTTTGCAACTTTTAGAATCAAGAGGTCACCAATTACCGATCCTATACCGGCGGCAATTCCAGTGAATAGAATATTCTCTGACCCCCCAAGTCTTAAGAGTATGCCTGTTGCAGCAAATGCGGTAAAAGAGAATGCGTATAGAAATCCTGCTATGGCAGCGCCTAAAAAACCAAGAGGCGTCACAAGCTGGTGAATAAGTTCTCCTTCAGAGGCAAATATAAATGATGTTACAAGAAGAATTACAAGAAGAAGAGTCAATCGCGGGTATTTAAATTTGGTTCTTCTGGCCATATGACCAGCTTAACAAAATATTTGGAATACAACAATTTTTAAAGAAGTACTAACGTGTGCGGATGAGAGGAGACTTGAGTCACAAGTTCTTCACTTCGCTCAGACTCGCGACCCCGCCTCCCCTTCGCAAGCTTAGGGTCCGGCCTTCGAATCCTTACCAGATAAAGCAATTCCAATGAGCTGCCGCTCATTAAAATTGCTTTGTGCACCATCTGGGACGATGTTAGAACCTATCTAGCCTACTCTATTGATCCTAAAGAGAAAGTGAGTCTCATCATTACCTTCTCTCATTTTACTATGGAAGACTGATTACGACTATAGCTACAAGAACTAGAAAAATAGTAGTTAATAAATAAAAGAAAAATATGTTTTTAAAACCTTCATTAGCATTTTTTGATTGAGAAAAAATTAATAAAGGCCAAAATGTCTTCATACACATTGATTATTCTAACAGACTTTCTATAACTCAATTGTGCTCCCGAGAGGAGTGGAATGGTCAAGACTAGCTAGCGTAATAATACTGTTTTTACTTCTTTCTCAGTTTCTGGCTCTGGCATTTCATCTGTCGTGTTAGCTCGCCCCGATTCCGTTCATTTTTTACGTGCGCGATTTTTTTGCTAGCTACATCGTATTCACTTTTGATCTGGAGTGGCGTCGCGTTCAGATGCTAATTGTTTAGACGCTTGTTTAGCTGAGGTAGAATCGACAATTGGTAATTTAAGTGCAAATTTCGAACCGGCGTTCCGTTTGGATTCTGCCAAAATTACATCGCCTCCCATTTTTTGCGCCATTTGCCGGGACAAGTAAAGTCCCAAGCCAGTCCCAGACGGTCGGGCCGCTCCATCACTTTCTACCTGCTCGAATTTGCCAAACAACTTAATCCGTTCTTCTGCGGAAATCCCTATGCCGGTATCAACCACCTCTATCACTCCAAAATCGCTGTCTCTTTCTACTGTTACCGTAATACCTCCTGTATCGGTAAACTTTAACGAATTGCCGATCAGATTATGCAAAATTTCTTCCACTTTTTCAGAATCAGCCTGCACATTTATCGCTTCTTTAACCTCAGAAACAAGAGTAAGATGCTTCTTTTCAGCGATAGGCCCAAGACCGGTTACTACTTTGGTAGCCACCTTTCCCAAATCAACCTGGGTAAGAGTAAACTTCATCCGTCCGGCCTCAATCCTTGAAACATTCAGAAGATCATTGACGAGCCGGATTAGCCGATCCGTGCTTTCTGCAACATATCCCAAAGGCTCCAGCAACTCTTTTGTAACCGTCCCATATCTGCCTTCACGCATCATGTCTACAAATCCTGCAATGGATGTCATGGGGGTCCTGAGTTCGTGGGAAGCCAGTGATACAAACTCATCTTTCATTTTGTCAAGCTGTTTTAACCTAAGGTTGGCCCGAGTGAGTCTTGCCTTACTAAGTAAAATCGCAATTGCTAAAAGAGTGTTAATAAGAATAAATAATCCGTTTACTAAGAGAACTGTCCCAAGAGTCCTCTCTCTGGATATAAAAGCAGTAGAGGTGGGTTCTGCAAACACCACACCCCATTTGTATTTTGGAACTATTTCGTATGCTGAAAGACGCTCCTCTTTTTCTATCGGACTGTAAGTAATTTCAACACCGTTTTGACCATTAGTAATCTTTTTAACAACAGGCTCACTCTTGTAGTCTACTATTTCGCCAAGTGCCGAATATTTAGGATGGGCAACAATCTGACCTTTTTGGTTAACAATGTATAAAAATTCTTTCTGTTCAATAGAATAATCTTTTATCAACTCGTAAAAAGAATCTAAATTCATAGCCAAACCCAAAACTCCCAGTATAGAGCCGTCCATATCTTTTATGGGAACAGAGACAGCAACCGTATTAAATTGAGGGTAAGGGGCCCTTTTGAATACTTCAGATGCGTACGGTTGCCATTTCTCGCTTACACCTTTATACCAATCTCTAAAAGCAAAACTTTTACCTATATTTTCAGGAGAAGAAGGATATATTGCTTTAAGTACTCCTGCTTTATCAGTAATAAATATTCTGTCAATATAGGAAAACTCTGACAAGGCCTTGTCTAATTCACTCATAGCAGTATCCCATTTTCCATCTTTAACAAGCGGGCTGACATGTGCTGCTCCTGCTTTTCCTATATCTTTTACTCCATCAAGCCTTGACTCAACTTGAGCAGCTAAAAGTTTGGCTATAGATTCCCTTCGTGAAAAAATGTATTGAGTCAGCTGATCATGAAGCCTGGTATAGCTATAATAAGCAATTATTATTGACGGAGAAATAATAATTACAAATAGAAATAAATGAATCAGCAGTTTTTTATAATTTATTATCATTCTTCTCTAAAACATTAGCGTAACTGATAAGATAAATTCCTTGTGATAAGATGCGCAGGAAGAATAGATATAACACTTAAAACCACTGTTACTAGGAAGGTAAGTTCTATTGACCTTCTGGCTGCCTCTAAAACTCCGCTCTGAGGCTTTCCTGCGTTCAAGGATAAATTTGGTAAGGCCTTGGTATGTATTATAGGCGCGTATGCGGCGACGGCAATCAGTGTCGAAAAAACAGCAAACAACATCAAAAACAAAGACCATTGTCCTTGTTTTTTTGGTTTCGATACGGGCAGAATTTTAGCCATACGATTTACGCTTCCGGAATTTCGTCCCGAGTTGACGCGGCCAGAATCCCCTTAACCATATCAAATACGTCTTTGGGCTTATGCTCGCTTTTGACAATATATTTGACCGCACCTAGCTTAAGTGCCCTTTCGGCATCCGTAGTTCCCGATAAGTTAGTCAGAACAATTACTGGAATCTTGGCAATTTTAGGATCAGCTTTAATCTGTTCAAGCATCTGCATTCCATTCATCTTTGGCATCATGATATCCAGAAGGATAATCGTTGGTGCCTTGGTCCGGGCCATATCCAATCCCTCCTGACCATTTCCCGCCATAAGGACTTCATACCCCTCGGATTCAAATACCTTCTGATACATCCGTGAGATAAGAACATCATCTTCAACAATAAGAACTTTAATCATGTCTGCAAATCACCTCCCATATATTTATATATAGCATAATATATGTAAATATTACACGCAAGTGGTATAGTTAATACGAAATAGAATTCTTAATGAGATAGAGTTAAATAATTTTTGCGTTTTCCTTGACAAAAATCAGAAATGATTTTGGCTCGATCTTTATTTTAATGAATCGGCGGCTCTCGGCGAATTTGGATTATGACTTTGCAGCGCTGTCAGCGAAGGCTGGCGCAGCTAGCGCTGCCCCCAATTCGCTTTCGATTTCCAAAATTGTGAGCGCAGGAGGATTTTTAGGGCGGGCCTCCAACTATTGAGCTATGCTTCTTTTGAAATTAATTTTAATTTGTGCGGATGAGAGGACTCCCTTCGACTTCGCTCAGGACCTTGCTTCTCGTCCTTTTTATTAGACACTTTGCCAAACTCAATTTTACTGAGCTTGTCGAAGTGTGCGGATGAGAGGACTCGAACCTCCACGCTTTTTAAGGCACTGGTTCCTAAAACCAGCGTGTATACCATTTCACCACATCCGCATAAAATAATCCTGTAACTAATCAGTTACTCTACAGTCGTGTATACCATTTCACCTGCCTCGCCGAAGACGGCAAGTCAAGGCGGGCCACATCCGCAAGAATATTATTATACCGTAAATGGTGGCTTGAGCAAACGTGAAGAAGAATAATGGCTCAGCTTAAATACTGAGGGCAAGATGTTGCTTCGAGAGTTTATCGTACTCAGCCTCAAATTGCTTCATAAATAGTCTTACGCGTGGGGCCCAGGTAGGACTTTCAGAATATATAGGAGCAATTGTTTCAACTGTAGTTGCACCACGGGCAACATATCTATTTTTAAGGCCAAATAGTACGGTATCTATACCGTGTTCTACTGATTCAAAATAGATTCTTCCCCCACCCCATCCATACGAATTGTACGAGCCAGGCATTTGTCTTTTTCCAAAAGTTGACTCAAGACCGGCAATTGAGGGCAATAATTTCCAGTCCATGCCGTATTTGTCAGCTGTTTTTATGTAAGCTGCAGCGTGATATGTCAGGGGAGAATTGTATCTCTTTAATACATTCTCAAGAGCTTGGGTTCTTAAATCATAAGGTTTGTTTGAGGCCACAATTAGATCAGGCTTTGAAGTTGCGGCGTGAACCTTTGCAACGTCAATACCAAGTGGCATTAGGGCCGACAAGATGAGCAGTAAAGCGATATATTTATTCATATTTTGAATAACTTGAAAAGTTATGCTAAATATGAAGCCTAAAAGAGGATTTAAGCGAAAAAGAAGAAGTGCTGTTCCAAAAAAAAATCCTAAAGTAGTTTTGGGCTACCTTAGGATCTAAACGTATTATAGCAAGTAACTATAGGTTTGTCAAGAGGTAATACTACAGGCTGTTACAGTGTGGTTGAGGCTAAATGGAGTCCTTCAAACGAGTCATAATAAGGTTTACAACCTCCGGCCATCTTCCGGTATCATTGGGTGTATACTTTTGAACAATTTCTTCAGGGCTGACAAATCCCTTCTGGACATACTTTTTAGAAATAGTCTCAGTTATAACTTTTATTGCGTGTTCATAGTTCTTAAATCTAGTCACCTTGCCTCCATAAATACCAAATCCCCAGCAATTAAATGAATCCTTGATTACTTTTTTGCACAAAGTGCTCTCCTGCATTGCAATCGCAGGAAGAAGTCGATAGTCGATATTGTGACTGTCAGCTTCCTCTATTATCACCTTGGCATATCCCTCAAGTGGAGACTCATAATCTGCAAAAAAATCATCTAAAGACTGTACTCGTGCATCCTGATTTTCAAGCTCAACAGAACTTACATTCTTGTCTGAAGGAAGGGCTTGAAATTGGGGCTTGTGAACTTGACGGCTGACCTGTCCGCTCCCTTCGTACTTCAGGGCGAGTGAAAATATTACTAAAAAGAAAACAAATACCGGTATGGCCGCTAAGTAAGAAAGAATGAAAAATAATTTTTTTGGCTTGAGAGAATCAGCGGAGATATGCTCATGTAAGACCGGATTAACACCTTGGGATAAAAGATCTTTCTCCATGTGTTAAATTAAACACGTGAAAATATTTAAGTCAAGAATATAAATTCTCTCTTAATAGGACAAACTGGTATAATATATTTTGATGCCCGAGTGGTGAAATGGTATACACGCAGTGTTCAGAACGCTGTGGCTTTACGGTCGTGGAGGTTCGAGTCCTCTC
>JAUSNA010000070.1 GCA_030645455.1 Candidatus Levyibacteriota bacterium
TTTGTTGTACAAAATTTTCTCTTTGCATCCCAAGATCAACTAAGTTTGCCAGTCTAGACTTTGTTGAGGCATCAGTCGGTAGTATATCTTTAGGGAAATATTCTCCAATAACACTCTTTGTGTCATCAACAATTGTAAAAGCCAATCCCAAAGCCCGGTCAATTTGATTTGACTGTGATTCAATCGAGTGCAATTTTTCCTGAAAAGATGGATTTTCTTTGCTCATAAATTAGTGGGGCCGAGTATACCACATTTTAAAAAATCTTACAAATGAGGCTGGATTTAGAGTCTCATATTTGCATGGCTAGGTTTCCTTTTTCTAATTCTGTCTTCGTAAAATGCGCTATCTTCTTCATAACTCACTTCTATGGGTTGAGGAAGTTCAGGTTCTTTTTCGCCAGCCAACTGAAGGCAAAATACTGATCCCGATTCATCATAAGCGATCTCGACACCCCAGGAGCGCATAAGCTTATTGACAGTATATATAAGCAGTTGTTCTGCCCTTGAGGACATGGGTTCTTCACCTGTGGAGAGTTTTGTGTAAAGAGTTTGACGTGACATAGACCCTTCAGCAAAAAACAGATTAATTAATCTTGCCTGGTTTTCTATTTTTGCTTCAGTATATGTAGTATTTACTTTTTGGATTTCCTGATGATTGTTTTCACCTATTATTAACACTGTGCCGTTACCTGAGGCGTCTATTGTTGCATTTTTTGGGAGCTCAACAAGCTTAACATCTAAAAGCGGGAGAGGTTTTAACCATTTTCCATCAACAGATACCGCGCTGATTAAAGTATTTTTTCCATTGTGAGAAAATTTAGTGTGAAGGTGTTTTGTTCGTCTATCTTTTATACCTTTTTCACCTATTCGTGAAAGTTGATTGTAGAAGTGTTCTAAATCTATGTTGGTGGGGTTGTTCAAAGATATTAGGTTCTCATCTTCTTCATTCTTCATTTCAAGTTTCAAACTTAGATGATGTAAGAAAAAATAATTTAGCGTTTTATATCTTTTCTTTAAGTATTCAACTTCCGTTTCTCTTTGATCAGGGTTTGTTAGTCGGGCAATTTCAAAAATATCAGTTTCGTCGGGGTTTTCTATCATACATTGAATAAACTGGATATCCTGAATGGTAATGCTAGGATCATTGTGAGGAACGCTAAATTCCTTAATTTTTTTTATATCCTCTTCAGTAAGTTGTGAATAGTGTGTTGGTTTTCTTACTTCCGGGGGTGTAGGGCTATACTTAACGCGATTCCATTGTTTGTGGACGTTGGGTAGTAATGGTTCAGGTAAGTATTGTGGTTTTTCTATAAATTCAACAGTGCTAGTTGTTACAGTAGGCAGTGCGATTTCAATTCCTGGTCTTAGAATTTCAATGCCAGGTTTTAGATTAGACTGCTCAGATCTTATCTCATCCTCAAGTAGGTATCCGTCTAGGTAATATTTACGGATTAAGTCTATGTGATGAGCAAAATCGCAAGTAATGTTTTCAACTGTTTCTGAATGCATTGCGGAATTATATCAATCGTTTTTGAGGTTATCAATCGAAAAATTTAATTTATAGTCCATTTTCAATCTCCAGGAGTCTATTATACTTTGCAAGCCGTTCGGATCTGCTCATACTGCCTGTTTTTATAAATTCACTACCGCAGGCATAAGCAAGGTCTGCAATGAAAGAGTCCTCGGTTTCACCGCTTCTGTGAGAAATGGCAGTCTTCCAGCCTGCGCTGTGTGCCATATTTATAGCTTCAACCGTTTCTTTTATGGTCCCGATTTGGTTCACCTTAACAAGCACAGCATTTGCTGCCTTTTCATCAATTGCTCGCCTTATCCTTTCAGGATTTGTAACCAAAAGGTCATCTCCGATGGTAATGAATTTAAACTTTTCGGCCATATCAGTAAAATTGGTCCATGCTTCCCAATCGTCTTCGGCAAAAGCGTCTTCAAATGAAAGAATATTGTATTTCTGGCCAATATTTGTGTAATAGGTGGTCAACTCTTCGGGAGACAACCATTTGTTTTGTTTTTTAAGTTCATATTTTCCGTCTTTGAAGAACTCGGTGGATGCTACATCAAGAGAGAGTCTGAAGTCCTTCACATTTTCATATCCTGCATTTTTAGCGGCTTCTATAATAGCGTCCAAAACCTCCTCATTTGAGTTTAATTGTGGTGAAAAACCCCCCTCATCTCCTACCAATGTTGATAGTTTGCGCGCTTTCAAAACCTTTCCTAGTGAGTGAAATATCTCGGCGGCAATTCTGACAGATTCCGAAGGCGTTTTGATATTTGGAACAACCATAAATTCCTGAATATCAAAATTCCAAGAAGCGTGCTTGCCACCGTTAACGATGTTTACAAGTAATTGGGGAAAAGAGGGTGAATGGTGGTTGGTGTTAGGTGATTGATCTTTGAAATAGTACTCAAACATAAACTTCCATAGCGGTACATTTTCAGTATGTGCCGCGGCTCTAACTACTGCCTGGCTCACTGAAAGGATGGCATTTGCGCCAAGATTTGCTTTGTTTTCCGTCCCATCAAGTTGAAGTAGTTTCGAATCTATGGTATTGGGATCTGCTTCCATGCCAACAATGGCATCTTTGATAGTGGTATTTACGTTTTCAACGGCCGTCAAGACCCCTTTGCCCATGTAGCGCGTATTATCCTCATCCCGAAGCTCTACTGCTTCGTGAGAGCCTGTAGAGGCGCCAGATGGAACGGAAGAGGAGTGAACGGAATTGTCTTCAAGAGTGATAAGGGTTCTGACTGTTGGATTGCCTCGGGAATCGAGAATTTCAAGTGATTGTACGTTGGTTATTATCATGCCAAAGATATTCTAGGTAATAGATATTAAAAAAACAAGACAACTCTTAGATTCCCAAAATTTGCATTGAGTTAAGAATCAGTATGTTCAATAAATCACCCATGGGGGTAGCAAGGAGTAGTAGAAATAGGATAAATATTCCAAAAGGGGCAAGGGCAAAATACTGTTGTGCGACTCGTTCGGGCATAACAATTGAAAAGAATTTTGAGCCATCAAGCGGGGGAACCGGAATTAAGTTCAAAAAGCCCAATGCTAAATTAAACCTGATAACTAAAAATAAAACTTCCGTAATCGTTGGAGATGTGGATCCAATCAGTTTGAGGAGGAGTGCTCCAATAAGCGCGAGGGCGAGATTGGTTAGTGGCCCTGCAAGCGCTACAAGCGCAATATCTTTTCTACCTTCACGAAGCATGAGGGGATTGACCGGTACCGGTTTTGCTGCTCCAAAAATAAGAGGAGAGCCTGAGACTATCAAAAGAATCGGTACTGCAATACTCATGATAGGGTCAAGATGCGGGATTGGGTTGAGTGTTAGCCTTCCAGCAAGGCGCGCTGTCGGGTCCCCCAGCATCTGGGCAACGTATCCATGGGCAATTTCGTGCAGTATTGCCGAGAAGACGAGAATTACAATTGCAATTATCAGAGTTTCCATTTGTATATGATACCAAATTTTTATCATTTGGGTTTTTCAATTGCTTGGTATCCTAAAGTATGATAAAATACCGTATCTGACTATGAAAGGAACAACATCAAATGGCAACAACTCCCAAGGCAAGTAGCCCTTCGACTGGCTCAGGGCAAGCTAAATCCATGGCCGAGCTCATGGCTCGCGCATCTTCACAATTCTCAACCCTTAAAAGAGGCGATATCGTGACCGGTATTGTCAAAAAGCTTGAACCCCGCGAGATATTGCTTGATATCGGTTACAAATCCGATGCATTAGTTATTGAGTACGATAAGCAAAATCTGGAAAATCTTTTGGGCATTTTAAAAATAGGGGACAAAGTTACTGCATCGGTTATTTCTCCCGAGTCTGAGGAAGGATTTCCGGTTCTTTCACTCCGACGTATGTTAGAAGAAAAAGTATACGGGGCATTAGAAACGGTATTTAAAGCGGATACCGCACTTGTAGCTCACGTTCTGGAAGTGACACGGGGAGGTTATTTCATCGAAACCAACGAAGGAATTAAGGGATTTTTGCCTAATTCTCAGCTCAGAGATAGTAGAATCAATCAGGGAGACAAGGTTGAGGTAAAAGTTATCGAATTTGACCGAGAAAAGAAAAGAGTTATTGTGTCCCAGAAAGCCATGCACTATCTCATGAATATCCCTGAAATTGAAAAACACATTAAAAGGGACTCCGTGGTTAAGGGGGTTGTTACTTTGGTTACATCTTACGGTATATATTTGGAGATTAGTCCAAAGGAAGGGATATTAATTGAGGGATTTATTCATATTTCCGAAGTATCCCATCAGAGAGTAGAGGGACTTGAGGGTAAATTTAAAATTGGAGAAAAGCTTGATGTTCAGGTAATTGGAGTTGATATTGACAATAAGAGAGTCAATCTATCACTCAAACGCCTCGAAAAAGATACATTTGAAGACGTTAAAAAGAAATACAAGAAAGAAGATACCATTAGCGGTACTGTTACCGATGTAAAAACTAAAGGCATTACCCTACAAATTGAGCCTACTGTTATGGCATTTATTTCGGCAAGCAAGATACCAACAGGAACCGAATACAAAAAGGATGACAAGGTTGAGGTTGAAATTACGGACTTTGACGATAAAAAACGTCTTATTATTGTTTCTCCGGTTCTTAAAACAAAAGTGATTACCTATAGGTAGATAGTTAAAAATTTAAAGTGCAAAGTTCAAAATTATAGTTTCATTTCTTCATTTTAATTTTACATTTTTGACTTTTAACTTTAAACTGATTTCATGGCTTCAAAAAAAATCTTCGTTTGTAACAATTGCGGAAATGAATCTTCAAAGTGGTTGGGACTGTGTCCATCTTGTTCGTCCTGGAATTCATTTCAGGAAATGACTCTTCCCGATAACTCAAAGCAATCCTTAGGTTCACGGAGAACAAAAATCGAAATAAAAAATATCCCAACGATTGCACAGGTAAAAAGTACTTCACTTGAGCGCATATCTACAACAATTTCAGAGTTTGACCGTGTACTTGGTGGAAAGGAAAAGTATCAAGGTATTGTTCCGGGAGAAGTAATCCTTTTATCAGGAGATCCGGGGATCGGAAAATCAACAATAATGCTCCAGATAGCGTTAAAAATAGCCGCAACCGGTAAAAAAGTATTGTATGTAAGTGGAGAGGAAAGCGAATCGCAAATAAAGATAAGAGCCGAAAGAGTTGCGAGTGAAAAAGAGCTGTCAAATCTTGATATTTATCTACTTTCAAGTACAGATATTGATCAAGCAGTCGCAGCCGCAGAAAGCAAGAAAGTAGATCTATTAATTATCGACTCAATTCAAACTGTGCAGTCGGTAGATGCCAATGGTTTTCCGGGATCTTTGCCTCAATTGCGGTACTGCACTTTAAAATTAGTAAATTTTGCCAAGAGTACGCATATACCTGTATTTTTTATTGGACATGTGACCAAAGAGGGGACTATTGCCGGACCTCAACTCTTGGCTCATATGGTTGATTGTGTTTTGTATCTTGAGGGTGAAGAGCTTACCGGAACGAGAATATTAAGATCCTTAAAAAACCGTTTTGGCGATACCAGTGAGGTTGGGATTTTTATTATGGAGGAAAAGGGATTGGCAGAAATTACGGATGTGAAAGATTTTTTCCTGGGTACCAATGAAAAAAATGTACCAGGGTCGTGTGTCACGATTGTTATGGAAGGGTCTCGTCCGTTGCTCATTGAGGTTCAGGCATTGACCGTTCCTTCAAATTTGGCATTTCCCAGACGAGTCGCGCAGGGAATTCCCGATAGGAGACTCGAACTTCTCTTGGCTGTACTTAGTCGCCATGGTACAATAAGTGCTGATAAGTACGACGTTTTTGTAAATGTCGTAGGTGGGCTTAAGATCACCGAGACCGCATCCGATTTGGCGATTTGTCTTGCAATTGCTTCTAGTATCAAGGGGATTACTCTTGTCAAAACAGTTGCCGTTGCAGAGGTAGGGTTACTTGGGGAAACAAAATCGGTGATAAACTTAGAAAAGAGAGTAAAAGAAGCGGGGAAATTCGGATACAAAAATATCATTACATATAACGAGGCGCCTTATCTAAAAAAAGCACTAGATATTGCGCTTAAAAAGTAAAAATATGGCAAAAGAAAAAAATAAATCAAAGAAAATAAAGAAAGAGGACAAAAAGCTGGTCCAAAAAAAGCAGAATCGCACTATTCATGAGGCGAATCGTATTTTGGAAGGCATCATGTTGCCTCAAAGAGTGGTTTCTCAAATCGCTGAAGAGGTTGGAAGTATTGTTGCTAAGCAATTAAAAAGAGCAGGAGGCGGCGGTGAAGCAAAAACTGACAAAAAATTTGAAAACCCGCTTTTTCTGGATACGTCTGCCATTATTGACGCACGGGTTTTTGAACTCATTCGAATCGGTGTTTTTACCGGAACATACGTTGTAGTCGATGGTGTATTGGATGAGCTTAAGCATATAGCTGACAGTAAGGATTTGGCTAAAAAAGAGCGGGGACGAAAGGGACTAACGCTTCTTGAGGCTCTCCGCAAAGACAAGAACATACGGTTTGAAACATATGATGATTCAAGCATAAAAAAACCTGTAGATGAAAGAATTATTGAGGCTGCAAAAAGGACTAAGGGAAAAATTATTACTTGCGACTTCAATCTTTCCAAGAAAGCACAAATTTCAAATGTTGTAGCTATTGATATGTATGAAATGGCAAATGTATTAAAGACTACAGCGCTTCCGGGCGAGGCATTTTTTATAAAGGTTATTCAAAAGGGAAAAGGTGATAGGCAGGGAGTGGGTTATTTACCGGATGGGACTATGGTAGTTGTTGAAGAAGGCGAGAATTTAATAGACCAGACAGTAAAAGTAATTATTTCACGGGTTATTCAGACAGACGTAGGACGCATATTTTTTGGTAAGATTGTAATTTAACCACCCTTTTTGTACTTGTGCTTTTTTTCCCTGTATATTAAAATATTCCTTTGGCGGTATCACTTGGATCCGCTTTTTTTGAGCTAAAAATGAAGCATAATGTAAAAGAATTTACTAAAATTATCGCAACTATTGGACCTTCGTCTGAGAGTCCTGAGATGATAGAAAAATTAATTGAAGCAGGGGTAAATGTATTCCGCTTCAACCTCAAGCACAACGAGCTCGAATGGCATAAGGAAAAAATTCAATTGGTTAAAGATATCGCTGACAAAATGAAAGTCGCAATCGGTACCCTCATTGACCTTCAAGGGCCGGAAATCAGACTGATCACCCCTGAAATGGGAGAGGTTCAAATTACCAAGGGTGAAGAGCTAGTAATTAAAAAAAGGACTGCCGACAATCACACTTTTTGTCTAACGGATGATGTGGTTTTGAGCTATATGGAAGAGGGGCAGAAAATTGTTGTCGATGACGGGAAATTCCAGTTTGAGGTTGTAAAAGCTTCAAAAGATGCCGTGACTCTTGTTTCTCATTCAAATGGGCTTCTCAAAACCCGAAAAACCCTCAATGTCCCCGGGGTTTATTTTCCGCTTGCGGCAATTACCCAACGCGACAAAGAAGCGATAAAAGGATTTGCAAAGTCTCCGGTTGACTTTGTAGCTCTCTCATTCGTAAGAACTGCCCAGGATGTTTTGGATCTTAAAAAATTCATGCAAAAGGAAGAATTTTCCGGACGGGTAATTTCTAAAATCGAGACAAAATTGGCAATAGATAATTTAGATGAAATTATTGATTCGTCAGAGGGAATCATGGTTGCCCGGGGGGATTTGGGGGTAGAGTTGCCCATCGAGCAGGTGCCTTATTATCAGAAAATCATGATCAAAAAATGTCTGGAGCGTGGATTTCCTGTTATCACCGCAACGCAAATGATACACAGCATGATTGAGCGGCCGTATCCGACAAGAGCCGAGATCTCAGATATAGCCAATGCCGTTTTTGACCTTACCGATATGGTTATGCTCTCCGAGGAATCCGCTGCCGGACAATATCCATTGGAAGCGGTGACGATGATGAAAAAGACGCTGGTTTTTAATGAAAAGCATGTTTTGGTCCGTGATACAAGAACAGACTTCGAATTTATAAGTGTAGATGCTGAGGAAATGCTGTGTGATACTGCATATAACCTCTATCTACAGTTCAGACAGAAAAACTTCAATTTTGGAGGGTTTGTGGTCTTCACAGAGAGCGGTAGAACTGCTCGCAAGCTTTCACGATACAGAGCGGAGGCACCTATTTTTTGTTTTGCCCCAAATGAAAAAGTGCGGGATAGTCTGACCGTAAATTACGGGGTAATCCCTCTTTTACAACAGGATGTTTTCAAAAAAGGCCAACCGGTAAAGTTGGAAGACATGAAAAATGCTATCAGTCATTTGAAAATAGCCGGACTATTCGATAAAGAAAAATACTATATTCTTCTCTACGGAGATAATTGGAATGTTGAGGGTAGAGTATCGACTGTGAAAGTAATAAGCCCTTCTGTGTAGGTTTTAGGTGATAGGTTTTAGGTTCTAGTGTAAAACTCAGCTGCGGCCGGGTTTTTTTGTGGGAATTTGGGGGGTTTCACTTTTCTCTCAGTCGTTCTCATGCAGCTATTGCAAGAGTATTAACTAAAAGTAGAGCGGCTGTAACCTGAGGATTAGATCCTCGGGTACCCCCAACAGCTGGATTAGCCTTGTGCCAAAATATCTCGAAGAGCCTCCATGCAATTGTTCGGGACGAACATGTGGACGGAAGGAAAGTTGGGTAACCCCAGCTTTGCCTTTAGGTTTTCAGTCTGGCAGGTGTTGTCCGATACGCGTCGGAAATTCTTGAGAGAATTAAGATCGTCTCCCGATATATCTGGGTTTGAAACCAGGATCTCTCGTGCCGTCGCCGCCCATTTAAGGATTGCTTCGGCGTTTTTCCATCGGGTTGTATTTCCGGGTTCGAACTTCTGATAGGCGGAATTGTCGTAGGCGTGCTGGACGATTTCAACAGACGTCCCGTATTGGGTTGCGAGCTCGGCCTCCTTCGAAGCCATTTCGTCCCAGTCGTCAAGATCTGGTCTAAAGCCATTACGATTGGTGAGGCGATACCGTTGGATGGTGGGTTGAGCCCCCGGAAGGGCTGTGCCCAACTTTTGAACGATATTCATGCGCTGTCCCAACACAAGTTGAGTGGCACGTTCAAAGGTTTCCCTTGTGACTGTCCAACTACCGCTTCCGCGATAGTACAACGTTGCGTATTCCTCGTCGTCTAGGACAACGAGGATAGTGCTCGGTGGGATCTCAACGCGAATCCCCACATGGAGGAGGAGCTTGAGGGGCACCTCCCTGGTGTTGTCTGTAAGTGGATAGATGCGTGCTTTCTCACATGAGATTTTGTCGCACACCCCAACCGGATAGAAGTTTCCTTCACGTTCCCACTTGCTGGTATCCACCATCGACACGAAGTGATTGCCATCGTGGCAGATGAGCCGGGCGTCCTGCCCGAGATTCTGGATCCTGACTACGGTGATTTCCTGTGCCATGGTAGGCACCTCCCGAAGTGTAGTGCCTTCCGGCGCTCTCAAAAAGCCGTTTATTAAAAGACCCTTCAAGAGCACCAGAAGTACAAGCTAATCCTATTTTTAAAGTACATTTTGAACTCAATTAAGTGCTCAAAATAGGCTTATAGTATACTATCTTTAGACTATTAAGTCAAATAAGAGAGAGTGACAAAGCAGTGAATTAAATAATGTGAATGAATGAGCCATGCAAGTTTATACTAAGTTCTAAAAAAGGTATTTAATTTAAGCGGAGCTTGTAGCTGAGCGGAAATAAATGTAGCCGATTTTTTTGCAAGAAGTGCAAAATATGTGGATTCCAGTTTATATGTTTAATAGGGAGTAAGAAAGCCTGCCCAACTCACTTACCCCCTATTAAGCGCACAAACCTAACTTTTCACGATTCGTGAAAAGTCCTCATTTAACAATCTAAACTGTTAAAATTTGCTTCATCAAATTTTCTTGACAAGGTTAGTACCATTTGCTAATTTAGAAAACAGCATAGTCTTACCCTGCCTAAAGACTAAAAGCTAACAGTTAAAAGAGCATTGCTTTTCGTACTTGGATTTATTTATGAGTAGCGAAAGCGATGCTCTTTTTCTTTCTTTTCATAGAATGAATCTACTGAAGAAAGAATTAACTGCAAGCACACCTGTTTTAAAAGATCTTCTCACCATTGGACACTTAAGCCCCGGTCGATGAGTGATTTCAATTGCTGTTTTCCGTATGAATTAACGCTTTCTTGCTGAAAGTCAGAGAAAATTCTTCTGCTTCTTCGTGTTTTTTTGCTATCTTTTTTTGTGTTGAATGAAAAGAGTTTCATATTTCTATATTTGTCTTACTTTCCAAAGTATAGCACATACTGTCAAGCCTATCAACCTATAACAAAATTGATGTATTCCGATATAATCCTAGAGTTTGTGATGCGTTAATTTAGATTGATTTATCAGTCTATTCTAACAGCGCATCATAAATGTGGAAAACTCTGTGAGTAACTTTCTTATCAAAAGAAAGGAGTTTTACGTCACTCTAGTTATAAGGTTTAGAAATAGAAAAAATGCAAATAAAAGCTATTTTTTCATCTTGAGGCGAAGCTGATTTGTTTGGTGTTCAAAATATCTATTAAATCTTTTATAGGATTTACTAACAAACCCAAGATAGGTACCAAGAATTATAAGGAAAGGAACAAGAGTAGCCAAAAACCCTGCATATTGGAGATACTGCGGGAGATAGACAATAATGATTGATGATTGATGATTGATGATTGATGAATTGATTTCCCACCCATTTTCCCAGTTGTTAACTTTGATATGAGTCTTTATCTCTTTTCCAAAAATAAATGGAAAGGCAACAAACAAACCAGTTTTGAATTTTGAATTTTGAATTTTTAATTTGGGAATGTATGCCTGCCAACCGGGATCATAACTTTGAGAAAGAATGAGAGTAAAAGGATTTTCTTTTGTTTTAATATTTTGTATATGGTAAAGACTTTCATTCGGATGAGTGGTATCGAATGTGACCGTTGGGGCTGATTTTGCAAAATCAGATGAGAATGTAATATTTGTTAAGAAATGATAGGGAAGAGGGAGTATTTCTATGTTTTTTAGTACATTTTCTTCTTTTGTCTTTCCAATTGATACGTTCTCAAAATGAAATGAGTATCCTTGCCCGAAGTCTTCCATAGGAGCAAGAATCATGGGATCTTCCGAATCCTTTTGTAGGTAAGTATCAATAGGGGCGTATTTTTGATCCAGATTTTGAACCCAAAAATGAAGCCCCCGGCCTGATTTATTGGTGGCAGACAGCGATATCATATAAGCCATATTGTGAACTAGCGTCGGAGCGCTAACTGATGTGCAAGCAGTATCGTTGACACTTGTTATCGTAAGCGTATTTTTATCGGAAGAAAGTGAGTAATTGATGAGTCCCTTTCTAAATGCATTACAATCCGCACCTTTCGGAATATCTGATGAATTAAAGCTATATCCAAAGTACCCGTCTTCAATTTTTGGAAGAATAACAGTAATTGTTTTTCCACTATCCTGTGGAGTTAATTTATAGGAAGTAGGTATATCTTGGGTAGACGATGTCAAATAGGATGACGGAATAACATTTACTTGAATTTCCCCGGTTGTTGAATTTTTGAGCGTAATCACATTATCTTGCTTAAGGCTAAGGTAGGTTTTTTGGGAGAATTCACCCTTTGTATTAACGGCGTATTCTTTGAACCCGTTGTTATTAATTACATATTCTCCGTTAAGCTCCTCTGGGATAATAAAAACCGGCAGTGTTGCCGGAGGTTTGGATATCGTAGTGCTCCCTAGTTTTAGCTCGGGTGTAAGTAGTCTTACCGAGAGATAAGTTTCGGTTCCTCTTGCCTCACTAAAGTATTCAACGGGAATAAAATTTTCTTTTTCAGTATAAACAGGAATTTGAAGGACTTTACCGTTCGTCATTATTGGTATTTTCGTAGTAAAGGCAACAGTGTTATTTGTGACTGTGCTTTTATACTCAATATCTTTTGTAGTGCGGGAAGAAAATAATGATCTGAATGGAAAATACGTATCAGTGTTATTGTCTGACGAAATGTAATTGCCAAAATTCCTGTATGCGATATCATCATTCCCCCACGTATACCCGTTGACTTTAGGGAGAAGCGGAGTGGTAAAAACATACTCTTTGGGTTCGTGCGTAAGCTTAACCGAATAGATGCTAATACTTCCAAATTGCTGAACTTTTTTAACGGTTGGAATTTTTTCTAAAAGAGCTTCAGTTTCATCTAAATGTATCGCCTTTGGAGAAAAAGGTGAATATACGTTTCTATCAACAAGCAGCCATTTAATTTGGTACTTATTAAGTACCTGGATAACCTTTTCCGGATTTTTTGCATACAAGGATTGGGAAAGTTCGTAGTAATAGTTTTCTAGCTCATCCGACCACACGTCAAATGCACGGTCAAGAATTGGCTGCTTGATGCCGTACCACAAAAATCCCGATCCTCCATACCCCCATGAATAGAAGTTCCAACCCCAAAATGTATGTTGCGGAAAATTTGCAATACGCTGGTTGGGATTTTGTTTCTTAAAAAATTCAAATGTGTGGATATATTCCCGGGGAAGTTTTATCTGCTCTTTGCTATAAAAGAGGTTTCCCTTAAAAGCAGGAAAGGAAATTATGATGATAAGGGATAGTGCAAATAGAGCTACAATTGGTACTGTGAGTTTTTGAGCAGTTCTTTTTATTAGTCCTATTATTAGGATAAGCCCAAATGAGAAGAAAATCGAATAGGTAAGGCTTGTTAAAATGGCAAATTTGGTGAAGGGAAAGCGGAATGCTTGTTCAAATAAAGGAAAGCTTCTGAACAGGTCCACAACCCACGAAAAAGGAATAGCGTTGGTTGCAAGCATGGTAAAAGCAAAAAAGAAAAGCAATAAAAAAGCCAAGTGAAGGGGGCGCTTGTTCTTTATTACATGTACAATTCCTAAGATAATGACTGCAAATACGATATATGACGAGGCCGTAACATATGGGTTGTTGAAATGCTCAATCCATGGAAGCAACATATAGCGGAAATTACCTGACAAATCAGGGTCGACATTGTTGAACCAAAATCCCTGAAGCTTTATGACGCTTGCTACATCTCCGAATTCTTTATTTTGTGCAAAGATTGTTTCGGTTGCCATTTGGTTCATTTTTGCATTCACATTAACAGACGATGAAGTGGTAGTAAAATACAAGAAAGGAAGCACCCAGAAGGAATTGATGGCAAATATCAAAGCATATGCGCTGAGTGCTTTTTTGAGAAGCATAAGTCTTTTCCCTGCAAAAATTAAAAGCCCTCCTATAATAACTGTCAGGGATAATAGAAATGCTACAAAGAGGGTTGGAATATATCCCGAAGGGGTAGACAGTAGAACGATAAGAGAAAATATGAAAAGGTGTTTTTTATTGTGGTACTTTATGAATGATAGAGTTCCAAAAAGTAGCCAGGGAAGGGAAGCATAATGGCTGGTAAATGCTTCAAACGCGACATAATACGTTTGGATCGTTGCAATATTGAGGAGGTAAAAAAGACCACCTAGAGTTGCTACAACTTCTTTCCTTCCATTCTCGTATGGAATTAGGCTTTTGATGAGGATATAGCCTCCTAAAGCGCCGATAAATAGAGTTAAAATTGTCATAAAATATCTCAAAAACTCCATGGGTAACACGCATGAGAGCACAAGCAGAAATAATTGTCTGATAAGATCCGAGGCGTGACCCATGCCTCCAAGTAATCCCAGTCCCTGGTATTCCTGCCATGCGGCAAAAATTGACCGTTTTATATTTAGATCTAGTGCAAATTCGGGATGTAGATTGTCCCACCCTGTAAGAATGGTGCCTGATTTATAATTTACGATACCCAGTATGATGACGGTTAAAAACAGTACGATTCCTCCCCAATAAAATGAAGGATTCTTTACATGAATACGTTTTCTAATATTAGTTAATAAGTTCTTCATAGTATCTTGCTCCAACCACATCCCAATTTCGCATTTGTGAAAGTTTGCTTGAAAGTAGTTGTATTTTTTTCGTGAGTTGCTTTTTATTTTTGAGATTGAAAAGAACCCGTTTAAAATCCTTGGTAGTTGGTTTGAAAAGGAGAGAATTTTGCGAAATCCGTAAATCTCCCATAAGATTATGTATATCCGTTTGGTTCAAAACACCTTTTAACGGTGCGGCTAAAAGAAAAGGTTTTTTAAATGAGAACGCGATAGATAACGGTCCACTGGCTGACATGAAGGTTCGATAGGGTAGAATGATGACATCCGCAGCCTGATAATACAAGGGAATGGAGTTTTGCGGTACAAAACCAGTAATTGTAACACCATTTTTCTTTGCCTCACGGGAAAGATTTTCGATATAGTGAGAGTAATAATTTTTATCCATATGGTAAGGGTTGGGGCCACCGGCAATAATAAGCTTTATCTTCTTGCCTCGGTAGTTTTTTTGAAACTCACTCATAGTATGGATAAGCCAATCTGTACCCTTATACCATGCGATATATCCAAAGCAGACAATAACAAATTCTGATTTAGGTATTGAGAGTGTTTTTCGTGATTGCGATTTTGTGGGAAGCTTATTAAAGCTTTCGACTCCGTGAGGAATCACTTTTATTTTTCGCGTATTTCCAAAAGCAGCAAAGCGACTTTTGAGAACGTCTTCAAAAACGATTATTTTTGATGAAAGAGCTAAGATACTGGTATAAAATAGGCGAAGACCAAAATTCATGAATATTGATGTAAAAGAATGATCAGAAATATTAATATGGGGCCCTATTTCATTAATATTTGGAATTACCTGATGATTGATAAATATAATTTTCTTTCTCATTAGTCTTAAAATCAGCAAGAATAAGGGTAGGGGAAGAAGATGAAAAATACTCCCAAACATAGAAAGCTCGAATTCAATTACAACAGTTTTGTGATCTTTATAGTTTGAGGCGATTTCCTTGATAAGATTTAAGAAAATCATAAAAGAATTTCTTTCCCAGACTCTTCTAACTGTTATACCGGTTTGTGTGTGGCTGGTGTCATCAGGGAGCTTTTCAGCCAAAACGGTTATGTTAATTTTATTTAAAGCAGCCTTCTTTATGCCTATAAGAGTATTTTTAGCGTAGGATGCGACACCAACAGTTGAGTTGCCGTGTACAGACAGCCTTTTTGGGTAACTGGAAATGACAAGTAATTTATCCATATTAATGATGAGCCGTTAAGAATTGACTGACTTTGACATAGGAATTTGCTGAAAGAGTATTTAGGCGGATGAGTTGAGGCAGTATGGAGTGAATGGTTACGATTTTTCCCATCTCAAAGAATGTTTGTGGAATTGCTATGTAGACATTTACATGACTACCTTTACCATTTGACCACTGTACAGGTTTTTCTTTAACCATCAGACTTTTTTTCTTTGCAATATATAAAATTTCAGCGTCGTATCCCCAGCGGTTGACAGACGTATTTGTAAAGATTTGCGGTATCGCTTCTTTACTAAATAATTTGAATCCACATGTAAAATCGGATACTTCAAGACGGAGTAGGAATTGTGTCAGACGTGTAAAACCTTTACCAAGTAGCTCGCGTATTTTTGGCTGATGAACGATAACTGTCGACTTCCCATTTTTTCTGGTTCCGATAATAATTGGAATGTTTTCTGTAATTTCCCGTTCAAATTTTCTGAGTTCCGAAAATGGGGTCGACATATCAGCATCACAAAGAAGAGTGTAGATAGAAGGAGATTTAAGCATCCCTATTTTTACCGCGTATCCCTTTCCCTTGTTCGTTTTATACGTACTAATAGTAATCGGTATTGATTTATTTTTTGACGTATACGATTTAAGTATATTGAGGGTTTTATCTGTTGAGCCGTCGTTAACAAATATTACCGATTCAAGCTTTAGACCACGGAAAAGTATGAGGCTTTCTAAGGCTTCAAATGTTTTATAAAGTCTCTTTTCTTCATTAAAGACCGGTATGACAATTGATAGTGTAATCATAATTTTGACTTTTCTGTCTTGCTCAGATCACAAATTTTATGAACTGGGGAAGACAGGTATACAGGATGGAAATAAAACTAAACTCTGTCTCCAATATTTCGCAAGCTATTTGCGAAGTTAGTTAAGAATGTTGTCTTATTTCATTTCCCCGGATGGGGATAGGAAGGGGGCCCGATGAATCGGGCCCCCTTCGGGTGACAAGGATGCAACGCCCTTCTGCAGTTAACCCTTGTATGGGTCGCAGTACGCACTGGCGCCGCTAGTCGTTTCACTTGATTCGGGTGGAAGTCCGGGGTCGCCAGGGTGTGCATTGGTGTGAACCGTCCAGGCCGGGTGGCCATGAATGGTTGCTGTACCCTGAAGACTCATACGGTCTCCGATCCGTACCCAAGTGCCGCCGCCAAGATCAACTTCCGGCTTGCCGCATGTTGCGGTAGACGGGTTGGAAGTGGTGGTGGTAGTGGTAGAGCCGGTGCAAGTGAAGTTCCCGGCTGTAGCCGGGAACGACGGATCTTCGCCGCGGCCGAACTTGTCCTCACTTCGAGCGAGCTCGCAGGGAGGGTTCTCACGAACCTTGTCGTTGGCCGAGTATCCGTTAACCCACCGGTAGATGGCTGCGGATGCCTGTTGGGACTTATTATCGCCGACGAAAACCTTGACGGCGCCGCCGGAAAGCGTGAACGTACAAACGTATCCGGTCTTGCACGTTGTCGGATGGGTCTGTGCCTTAGGGTCACGGAACACCCATGCAGCGCATTCGGTGCCGAGACGTTGGACATCGATGCCTGTGTCCAACTTGGCCTGGGCAGTTGTTGGCCCAGGATATCCTTCAGCGTTCTTGACCGCCTGATTGCATCCCTTGAGGGTATCAACGGCGGTAACAGGAGGTGGCGTATCGCCACCCTTAAGGTTCTTGAGCGTATCGATGATGATGGTGCGGATCTGAGCCTCAGTGAGGTTCGGAGTCTGCTTGTACTGGGCAAGGGCATTGGCCACTGCCTTATCGATCATCATCTGTACCTGTGCGTAGGGCAAATTGCCCCCGGCTTCGGTGACTGCCTTGCGGGCAGTCTCTTCAGCAACCGTGCGGACCTGAGTTTCATTGAGAGACCCGGCCGTCGGTGTGGCAGTGCCACCCGATGCAGCCTGATTAGCACGGATCTGGTTGATCGTGCTAACGACTTGCTTGGTATCGGTGTCGTCCAACACGTCCAGCTTGCCGGCAATCTCCGTCATGGAGGCGCCGCGAGTGCGAGCTGAAATGATGGCCGTTGCGATCTTCCGCGCGTCGTTGTCGTTTCCGACTTCGTTCTTAACCGCACTACGGACGTCTTCGTCAGACGAGGTGTCCGTGAGTGAGCTTATAGCTTCGGAGGTTTCGTTGGCCCGGTTGGGGTCATCTCCGCCGAAGATGCAGCCGCCGGCCAAAAGGCCGATGGCAAGGATACCCGCGAGGAGCAGCACGAGGCTGGTCCACGTTGTGGGCTTTTCCTGGAACCGAGTGTCCCAGGTGACCGCCGAGCGAGACATGATGTACTCCTTCAAATTCGGTCTAGAGGCGACTTGCGCCCCGAGATAACTGCAAATGCAGTCCGTGCCCCTTGCGGGGCGGCGTAACTATATGGTGCACCGGCAGAAACCGGCGCTTTTGCGTAGGTTTGCTACCGGGGGATCAATGATGAAGTCCCCCCTTTCAGAGGGTTTCCGGATTTCCCGTTACCGCTTTCCCTTTCTTTTGCGATATAAATTCAGGCACCGGAAACCACGCACCGTTGTAGCAGCTTAACTTACAACAATGCGTAGTGTCCGGCACCCGGATCAATCGCTAGTTTTCCCCGATTTAATCGGGGTTGCCTGTATACCTTGTCAAAGAACCGATAGGATTATGTAGTAGTAGCCAGCAAATGGCCGTACCACACGAAAATATCGCCTAGGACTTTGACAGAGTTTTAATTTTCTGTTGTTAGGGCTAGGGAAGAAAGCTTTTTTGAGTTTTTTAAATTCTACTGGGTAGGGGTGGTGGGTGTCTGAGAAAAGCTGCCTTCTCTAACCTCAATGATAGGTAATTTTAATTGATTGTCGATTTTCTTCTTAGGATAAGACCTGTGACTCCTAAAGGTATAAGTCCAAGCAACGGGAGCATTTCAGGTCCGGTGTTAGGAATATTTTTAACGGGTACTTTATTAAATATTTGTGGTGCAGGTGTAGGTTGGACAGGAGTTACTCCCTGTTGCACACAAAGTCCTGCAGTATCACTTGCTGTTATTCCATTATTGTCGGTTGCTTTAGCATGATTGGTAAGACACACAATGCCTTGATTTGCTGGAAGTGAGTTTGTGATAGTAACGGTAAAGACTTGTTCATTTACCTGACCTTTGTCCAGGTTATTAATAGTATAGGTAATAGTTCTGTTGTTGGAATTGTAGGTGCCGGCTCCTGATACAAAATTCAAATGTTGTGGAAGAGTATCAACAACTGTTAAGGTATCAATTTTCTTATCTCCCGTATTTTTAACGATGATTTTAAAAGAAGCTGTATTTCCGATTTCAAAACGTGCATCATTAAGAGTAAGGTTATCTACGAAGTCTCCACCTTTAGTAGGAGTGAGTACTCTTTTATCAAGAGTAAATTGGATTTTATCTTCACAAACTTCTCCGCCTCCATAAACAATTTGGCACTGGCTTGATCCCGCTGCAAAGGAATTCCCTACAGTTGTTAGAAAAGCTCCTGTTACGAAAAGCGTTGTAAGTGTTTTATGAATATTCATATTTGAATAATATTATTTCCAAACAGAATTTTTTAATAGTTCTGTCTGAATTCCAGCATTCTATCATGAGAAGTGGGCTGTGTCAAGTGCTATAGGACGCAAATATTAAGGCATAGGGCAAAGAGAGCAGGAGACAGATAATCCTGTAGTTATAGAGTGCATGTTTTACTATAAGTTTACAGACTTCTTTCTGAGCTCTGATTTCTGTCTCTTGATTGTCTGTTGACAATTGTAAGGGTGCGTGGTTAAATAAAGTGAGCCTTCAGTAAATTTTCCATTTGTTTTTTCTTCACAGGTAAAACGCATGAGTTCGATTAAAAAATCACAAGAAATAGAAAACGAGTCCGCCTCACAAGTTGAGGAGGTAACTTCAGTGGCAAACGACAGGGAGTATGAGCCGCAGCAAAGATCCAATAATAGGCAAGACCAGGCAACTGAGGTTGTTGCCGGAATTCTTGATATAAAACCCGAGGGTCATGGATTTTTGAGGCCAAAATTTA
>JAUSNA010000001.1 GCA_030645455.1 Candidatus Levyibacteriota bacterium
AAATCCCGAAAGGAAAAGTGACCACATATGGCTCAATCGGCAAACTTCTCCATATGTCACCACGAACAGTCGGCACTGCCCTTCATTTAAATCCTTACGAAGGTGAGGTTCCGTGCCATAGAGTCGTTAACCGCGATGGAAGAATTGCACCGGGATTTGCTTTTGGAGGATTGGGCGCACAAAGAAAACTCCTTGAAGCAGAAGGGGTAACATTCCGAGACGATATACATGTAGATATGACGATTCACAAAACATGAAGTACTTACTTATTTTATTATCACTGGCTGTATTTATACTTATACCCGCTCCTCTTCTTGCAGCCGAAATAAATACCCTCACGGATACTCAAAAAGAAACGGTAGATCTTATTAATAGCAGCGTCGTAGGTGAACGGGTTGAAAAGTTTGCCTCTGAAATAAGAATTAATACGGATGGAACAATTGATGTTAAAGAAACAATCGTATATTTCTTCGAAAATGAACGGCATGGAATATTTCGGAATATTCCCTTCACAAAGCACGACGGCACAACCCGTTATGATCTTGCTTATAAATTTCAATCGATAACTGATGAGAGGGGTAAAAAATATAAATATGAAAAAAGCAAAGAAGGAGAACAGTGGGTTTTAAAAATAGGAGACCCGGATAAAACAATCAGCGGAACACACACATATATACTTGCCTATACCGTTAGGGGAGCACTGGGTTACTTTGAAGATCATGACGAACTCTATTGGAATGTTACCGGAAATGGGTGGAATGTCCCCATAAAAAATGCGTCGGTTGTATTTACTCTTCCCAAGAAAATTGACGAAAATATGGTCAAAATCACCTGCTACACGGGGCCTGCAGGTTCTACAAAAACCAACTGCACTGGCACAACGGATGGCATTTCTTCAACATTTAAAACCACCCTCTTTCTCAACTCTCATGATGGCCTAACGGTCGTCACCGGATTTCCAAAAGGAACAACGGCAGTACTATTGCCTGAAAAATATATTCCATTTTTTGAGCGGTGGTATGGAAAAATAACGCTTTTAGGAATTATCTTGATAGGCGTATTTTGGTATCTTATTTTACCGGTATATCTTATTTTCCGGTGGTTCCAAAAAGGACGCGATCCATTTGTAGGCATTGCTCCCACCGCGACATTTGATTCGCCAAAAATAGGCAAGCGTCTACTTACACCAGCCGAAACGGGTGCGCTTTTAGACGAAACGGTTGACAGGAGGGACCTTTTTGCAACAATAGTTGATCTGGCCCGCCGTGGACACTTGAAAATTTCAGAACCGAAGGATAAGGAATTCCATTTAGTAAAAACATCACCAAAAAAACACGATCCTCTTCTTCCTTTTGAAACCACTCTCTATAATGGCATTTTTACATCCTCTGATGAGGTAACATTAAAAGATGTAAAATTCTACACGACAGCAACAGCAGTTGAAAGTGAAGTATACTCGCTTCTCGTAGAACACTCGTATTTTCCTAAAAATCCCCGAACAACAAGAAATATCTACTATGGTATTGGTGCTGTTGCCATGACAACATTTAATTTTGTCCTTGCATTTGTATGTTTTGTCTTCGGACGCATTATGCCGAGAAAAACTCTCCTCGGAGCACAAATGGCACAACAATCACAAGGACTCAAGAACTTTCTCACCTCACAAGAACGTCAGCTTAATTTCCAGGGGAATAAACAGATGCTCTTTGAAAAACTACTGCCCTTCGCCGTTGCATTTGGAGTAGAAAAAGCATGGGCAAAACGATTTGAAGGAATGGATCTTAAAAATCCTGAATGGTACGAAGGATCCTCGACTTCGCATTTCAATGCAGCAGTATTTGCCTCCCATCTATCAAACTCTTACAGTAGCTTTTCAGCTTCATCAACTCCACCCTCTTCTTCATCCTCAGGATTTTCGGGTGGCTCATCAGGTGGAGGTGGTGGTGGAGGCGGCGGAGGAAGTTGGTAAATGATGAGTGTCCCTTACTCCTTCGCGGTTCACTCCAACCCAAGTTTGATTTAAAGTTTTAGCTGCATGAAGCAACAACTCACTATCACCACGTTCTCTATAAATTTCAGTTTCAACACTTTGGAATAATTGAGTATAGAATTCCGTTTTTTGGGCGCGCCCATCACGCACCGCTACACCCCAATATTCCCTTGCAACATCAAATCTCTTTTCTAATTCTTTTTCTTCTTGCTGTGTAAGATTTTCTCTCTCAAACATATTTCAAAAGAATTTTAGCATAACCTATTAAAAAATACTAAAATTTGATAACTTCTATTTCTTCAGAAGACTGAATATACTCAATACTTTTAGAGCTTACAAAGCATTTTCCTTTACAATAATTTATAAAGGTGGAAGCTGGTAGTTGACATTATTTTCTTTGAGAATACAATTATTTTATGGAAAGAGATTTCCCGATAACCGACGCGACAGTCGCTGCCTACCCTAATTCCCAGATAGAACAAAGAGTATCCGATGCGAAAAAAGCAATCCTCAATACGACCTCACGGCCAATACAACTAACAAAACACAATGTCCTACTTCAGACGCATGGGTTTCGTGATGCAGATATAAGAGTAGGAGTACTAGATTTATTAGGTAGCGGAGAATTGATACTTAATCAGGACAGAACCATAGTTAGAACAATGGATTATCAACTCTCCCTTGGATTCGAACAGGAAATCATTTCTTCTGAAGCTTGAATATTTCCTCAACCTCTTTTAGAGTCGTGGCATCGGTTGGTTTTTTGTCGTCACGAAAACGTTCTAAGCGAGGGAAGCGAAGAGCATATCCAGGAACATCTACGTCAAAGCTGGAGCCTGATTTCGACGCCTTCATAACTCTTCCTGCAGTATGTACGGGTGAACGGGTCAATTCGTCTGCTCTTATCTCAACCACAATTTCAGACGTAATCCAAAAATCCGGCTCAAGCCATTTATCAACATCATAAAGGGCCGGTTTTTCCTTTGACTTAAGAACATCCGCCCTCACGGCCAAATCACGCCACTCCTCATCGGTAAGCCCTGTCCCAACCTTTGCAATTGTCGCAAACATATCCCTTTTCTCATCATAAATGCCGATAAGAAATGCCCCTATTCCGAAAGACGTTCTCTTCCCTTGCCCCCGGTTAAAACCCATAACAACACAGTCAACGGTGTCATTTAACTTTGACTGGTAACTCCTTTTTAGTTTTATCCAGTTCCATCCCCTGGCACCCGCTTGATATGTTCCATCCAATTTTTTGGCCAAAATTCCTTCAAGGCCACGGGAAATACAGTCATCGAAAAAGTTCTCTATCTTTTTTCCATCATCAAAAACTTCCTCCTGAGAAATATACAGAGTCTTCCCTTCCCTTATTAATTTGCTTAGGGTTTCATGCCGTTTTATGTACGGTTCTTGAATGTAATTTTCCCCATCAAGATACAACAGATCAAAAGCCATATATTTTAGGGGGATTTTACGAGCCATTTCCTCAATGTCATACTTTCTTTTACGTTGTGAAGTGAGCTGAAAAGGTAAATATTCGTTAGTATTAGGGTTATAGGCGATTGCTTCACCTTCCATGATCACCTCATCAGCATCTATTTGAGCATTCAAACCCGCAACAATATCCGGATACATGAAAGTAACTTCTTCCAGGTTTCTCGTAAATAACTTAACTTCTGTCTCCTCACTTTTGACTTTTTTAATGTGTGCCTGAAGACGAAACCCATCATACTTTGGCTCAACTGCACATTCTCCAATTTTGTCTATTATCTCCTGCCCCGAGGAAAGTCTTTCAGCACGCGCCATAAGAATTGGAGTGCCAACTGAGGGCTTGGTACTGTTAAGGCCCTCCACTCCTTTTTCCTTTATGAGTTTTCCGATGTACCCCAAGTCGGGTCTGATGTTATATGCCCTTTCAATTATAGGACGAAGACTTTTGTCATTTGTTATCATCCAAGAAAGACTATCAAGAACAGTCATGTCAGAAAATCCGAGACGTAACTTTGCAACCGGAATTCTTGCGATATATCGGCAAGAGAGTGGATCTGATGATTTGAAAAGATTTGATAGTGTATCAACTTTTTTATCAACACTACCAATTCCGCTTATATTTGCAACCTTTTCCAATTCGCCAAAAACTTTATCAATACTGTTCCCTGAGTTCCTCTCCCTAATCCCGGCACTAAGCTTCTCTGCTAGCTCTCCGATGTCCCCAATCTTCTTAAATTCCACCGAAACAATTTTTTCATCAATTCCGTACGCTACAGCGAGCGCTTTGATAATCATCTTATCGGCCATTCCAAATTCAAGATTTACGAACAGCGGAGCTACTCTGCCCTGCAGTAAATACATAACTTTATCAAAGTCACCAGCAGGTACTTTTTTAAAAAGTTCCGCAAGAATTAAAATCATATCATTTCGGGAAGCGGTAACTTCTAATTTTTGTAGATAAATGGAAAGGTCTTTAAATGTCATTGCTGAGGCGTCCTAATAGGAAAAAACATGGAATTTTCAGTTAGCTGTGGCTGATCGAATACATCCTCAAAACCCGAGGCTAATCTAAAATCTATTCCATCCCACTCTTCTTTCGGTTTGACTGATATCTCCTCGACAGAACTCACTTCTCCCCCCCTTAACGCTTTTGGTGTTCTTGTTATATGAGCGAATACAATCTCTATCGCATTTATTTTACCTTCGTAGTCAAGTTGCTGGAGCTTCAAAACTGGCGTTAATCCCCGCAACATAAGATACCCAAGAGCGGTCTCAAACATGGGAAGAAGCCCTGCAGGCAAAAGCTTTCCCTCTCTGAGTGCGTTTACGTCCTCCGGATTTTTGAGTTTTTTCAAAACAGCGGGTGGCTTTAAAAACATATCTGCATGCTTTTTAAAGTCTTCGGAAATGGTAGTTGGTCCCGAAATAATAGTTTTTCCTCCAATTGTCACATGCTCAGAGTGACCTGCAAGCACATTTTCCAATAATGCACAGTCGTTGTTCCCAAATTTCTCTTTTTGTTCTGCCGATGGCCCAACACTCTCCATAGTTTTATGTCATCAAATATTTTACACCCTTGGTCTTACCTTTTTTAACAACAATTCCCTTCTTCACCAGATCCTGAACTTCCCGCAAGGCAGTATCTTCGGATATATCCGGAAAAAGAGAAGGAAAAACTTTGTTTTCCAGATACCCGATTTCTTGTATATATTCGATTATTTTTAGCTGCCTATCGGTTAGCATAACGGGCGTCCCACCAAGCTTTTCTTTCATCTTGTTATCTATTGAAATACGCTCAATTTTTTCCTTAATCTTTGAAAGCTCGACTGCAAGGCACTGTGTGAAATATTCAAGCCAGCTTGTTACGTCTCCATTGTGAGTAGCTACGCTTTGGAGCGCGCTGTAATATTCCTGTGCATTGCGGTCAAAATGCTCTTCAAGTGAGAAAAATTCACGGATATCATACCCGTCTGAAAAAAGCACGAGCATTGATAATGCCCGTCCTACTCTTCCATTCCCATCCAGAAAAGGATGAATTCTGACAAATTCATAATGAACAATGCCGGCTTTGAGAACCGGGTGGATTTCTTTTTCATGCTGTATAAATTCGACAAGATCCTTCATTTGCCACTCCACCTCGACAGCGTGTGGAGGCTTGAAGGAAACGTCTCCCGTTATACTATTTCGTATTACAACCTCTTTCTCCCGGTATCTTCCGGAAAAATTATCATCAAGCATTTTTTCAACTGTTAATTTATGTAAATCCGCAACACTATCTTCATCTATTGGCTGATCTTTTTTCTTGCCGATATATTCCACTACCTTTCTATAATTAATAACCTCCTGTACGTCGCGCTCACGGGCTACAATTCTCTCCCCATCCAGTACTTTTTGAACCTGAGAAAGGGACAATTCATTTCCCTCGATGTGAGTTCCATAATGGGTTGTACGAAGCATTGCCTCGTCTTGAAACTTCTTTTCCCAATACGGCAATAATGGGGCATGCTCGATAATTTCCTTCGCTGCCTCTATCTCACCGATGTGCTTAAGAATTTTATTTGTGATGGCAAAATCAGGACGATACATATCATTAATTCAAAAATCAAAAGTCAAAATTGAAATTATAAATTTAAAAGTAATACTTCTGATTTTTACTTTAAATTTCAACTTCTAACTTTTGCCTTTTGAATTCGGTTATTGTATTATACTACGTACATGGCGGTATCGAAATCTAAGGAAAACTTAAAGCTTACCATTGAAATAGTCAAGCAAATGCTCACTCTTGCAACTGCCGGCTTTGGGCTTGTTGCAGCGCTTGCATGGAACAGTCTCATCCAAACATTCGTTGAAGATTATATCAAGATATGGCTTCCGGGTGGAGGCAAACTAACCTCTCTTGCAGTCTATGCTATTATCGTGACCATTCTTGCTGTCTTTGTGACGTACCAACTCTCCAGAGTTCTTCGCCGTCTCGAGGCAAAGGATGAGAAGAAGTAACTCCAAGAAACTGTAATTTTGTTTCCATTTTCCAATTTTCAGTTTTCATTAAGTTTCCAAACTTACATTTATTCAATTAAGAACTAACTGAGAATTGGGAACTGTAAACTGATGTGTGTTATATTAGCGAGACAATGTCTCTTGCATCCCTCAAATTAAAAAACTTCCGCAACCACAAGAAAGCTTCCTTTTCCTTTCCTTTAACAACGGTTATCATCGGGCGAAATACTGTGGGCAAAACCTCTATTCTTGAGGCTATTCAATTCTTATCTCTGGGTAAGAGTTTTAAGGCGGAAAGAGACATGGATGCGATTTCTGAGGGACAAGATTTCTCAAGGATCGAAGCAACTGTAATCGAAAATGATGGAAAGGTCGAACTTGTCGCGATATTGGCAAAAAAAGAAAATCCAGCCTCGCCGAGGCTAGGCGGGCGCTTCTCTAAAAAATTCATGGTCAACAATGTTGCAAGAAGACTCGTTGATTTTAGTGCACGTTTCCCATCCGTATTATTTACTCCTGAGGACTTGGAAATAATTACCGACTCACCCTCAGTAAGGCGAAACTACATTAATTCAATTCTTATACAAACTGACAAGCGATATAGAGTCTCTTTGGGAATTTATGAAAAAGCAATCCGTCACCGCAACCGCATGCTGTGGCTTCACCGCGAAGGAAAAAAGTACTTTGGGCCTGCAGAATTTGAGTATTGGGATAATATTGTCATTCAAAATGGTAATATCGTAACCGAAACACGGGAAAAACTTATAGAGCACGTTAATAATTCTGAAAAAGAGGTCTTCCCTTTTGAGATTTATTACGATAAAAGTACCATTACTTCAGAACGGTTAGAAAAATATCACGATGCGGAACGCGCCTCAGCAACAACGCTTGTTGGCCCTCAGCGGGATGATTTTTTCTTCAGATTCCGGGGAACGGAAAAAGCAATTTCCGAATTTGGATCCAGAGGTGAACAGCGCCTCACGATTTTTCAAATGAAGATACTCGAAACCTTTTATATCCGGGAAAAAACAGGAATCACCCCCACCCTTCTTCTTGATGATATTTTTTCAGAACTTGATACCACAAATATCCATAGAGTCCTTGACCTACTACCTCACCAGCAGACTATCATTACAACAACTCACAAAGAATTCGTCCCAAAAAAGATATTGGATAAAGAGGAAGTAGAGATTATCGAGTTGTAATTTCTTTCATCACTTTCGGGATTTCATCGGCCAGGTCTGAGGCATTGAAGTATAGGCCTACGCGTTCAAACAATGATTCTCCTGCTTTTTTATTAATATAACTAGCAGCGCATGCTGATAGATATGCATCGTTTTTAGCATAAAGTGAAGCAACAAGCCCTGCCAGAACATCTCCCGTTCCACCTTTTGTCATACCCGCATTTCCGCCTGTTACTACAACTGTTTCTGTCGGAGAACTTACAATATCAACCTCTCCTTTTGAAAGAATAACGACATTATATTTTTCCGCCATTTCAGGTACTGATACTTCGGTTGCTTCGGTTCCAAATAGCTTTAAAAACTCTCCTTTATGAGGAGTTACAATTGCAGTTGGTGGCAATATTTCAGGACTAATTGTTTGTAAACTGCCACCATCAACTACCCACTTTTTATCTTTATATTTAGTTAGCAAACTTTCTGTAAGTATTTTTGTGTCATCGTCTCCCTCTTGGTAACCATTTTCTCGGGGCATACCGGGACCAATTAATATGCAGTCCGACTCTGAAATATAATCATCAATCTTATCTCGGGGAATAACTATTCCATTCAAAAATTGCTCCTTCATCCTTGTCACAATCTCATTATTTTCAGAGGTAGAGGCATAAAAAACCATATCTACTATCCTTGAAATTGTAGTGAGAGGCCAAATTGAAGCTGCGTGAAATAGCTTGCTACCTGCAATGAGCATCACCTTACCATTCTGGGATTTATGGGAATCAGAGGATGGCTTATATAATTGCCGTAAAACTTGGGGATCAAACTCTTGCATGTGCTTAGTTTACTAAAACTAAACGCTAGACGCTAGTTACTAAACGCTTGCTTAACCCTCGACAGTGGTTCCGATAAATTCTTTTCCGTCGAGGTAATTTTGAAGATTATCTAAATTTTTCCCGTTCAAAATTACGGTTGTAAGCCCCAATTCCTGCGAGTTTTTTGCCGCAATCGGATCAAATGGAGCATTCATGCCGGGTATCCATTTATCCCCTACTAGATCTCTAAAATCCGACCATGTTGCTTTCCTTATTGATTTTGCATTGGGGAATTTTTTAGGATCTTTTTCGTACACCATGTCAATGTTACTCATATTAATGATTTTTGTAACATTGTAATCATCACAAACAAGAGTCGCGCAAAAATCCGTCGACCATCCGGGCTTCCATCCCGCAGCCACAACCACAGATTCATCAACTTTTCTGATAATTTCGTAATGCTTGAGTATATGGGGATGCGCGATATCTCTGAAAATTGTACGTATCAACTGAGCATTGAGCCTTGTTGCGTGAATTCCAAGCCAATCAAGGTCTTCATGTGTAAGCTCGTGTCCCAGGACTTCTTCGCCTGCATCTCTGTAATGCCGAGCAATCGTTCCTCCACCAACAACTATGAAGAATTGAAGTTCTGGATTTTTCTTAACACTATTTCTTATGAATGTATTGAACTCTTTGAGAAATTGGATATTGATACCTCCTTCAGGTACCACCAATGAACCACCTAGCGAGAGAACGATTTTTTCCTTTTTGCTTGCCATAAATTACCCGCAAAAAAAAACAGGCATGACACCTGTTTTGCGATGATGCTTTTGCATACTATATCAAAAACTCAGAACAAACTCAATTCGCAATAGTATCGCAAAAAAAAC
>JAUSNA010000050.1 GCA_030645455.1 Candidatus Levyibacteriota bacterium
GACTGTTATTAGTATCACCGTTTACCGTCAACTCATGAGTGCAACCGTGAATGCATCCTTTGATGTTGCACAAAATCTTCCATCAGTATCATTACTGCAACAATATACCTTCTTGGATGGTGCAGAAGAACAGATTTCAACCAATGAAAGTTCCCAACTTACATTTGTCGAGCAGGACACAACCGGAAAAACAGTTTCTATAAAAAGACCATTGCAGGGAGAGGAATTTATCGACCAGCGACCGGTGTTTTCAGGCACATCATACCCCAATAGCAGAGTCGATCTTCTGATCCCTGGAGTTGCCCAACAACAAATACTGGCACGGGCAGACGGTTCATGGACATTCCAAGCAAGCAATGGTATTTCTCAGGGAGATCACACGATTACAATTACAGTTACTGACCCAAGCAATAATAAAATTACCGATTCGAAAAGCTTTACTATTTTTCCGCTTGGATCTCAAGTTGTTGAGAGCGCAACCCCATCCGCAACGCCTATCTTCCGTCCAACAGCAACGCAAATCCCCGCAACACCAACCTCAAAACCGACTGCTGCTCCAACGGTAATGCAACTTTCACCTACTCCAACGGGTGCTATCACTACGTCTCCATCAATAACACCAACTATTGTTGTCTCGACGCCTACTTCTCTACCAACCATATACTTTACTCCCACCAATCAACCAACCATCAGCGCTCCGGGTGCATTTGAGAATACGGCAATGCTAACTAGCTTATCGGTTGTTTTGATAATTGCAGGAATTGCGCTTCTCTTTGCTCTGTAATTTTAGGCTTGTTTTATTTTTAAAAATTCATTGAGCCCAATATCAAAAGAGAATAACCTGTCGTAGGCTATAATTCACAACAATTCTTGTTGCAAATTATAGCAATAAGAGTATATATTCGTTATATGAAAATTGGAATTATCGGAGCTGGTTTTACGGGGCTTTCAGCAGCTTTTAATCTACAAAAAGAGGGACATTCCGTCACTATTTTTGAAAAAGATAGCAAGCCGGGTGGGCTGGCGATCGGATACAAGGAAACTTCCTGGGATTGGACTCTTGAAGAACACTACCACCATTGGTTCACAAATGATAAAAGCGTTCTTACACTCGCAAAAGAACTTTCCCATCCCGTAATCATAAAACGACCCAAAACCTCATCTTATGTCGATGGCGGCATATACCAACTCGATTCCCCAATGTCACTATTACACTTTCCAAAGCTCACTATAATTGAAAGATTTCGGACCGGCATTTCCATAGGACTACTTCGCTATAATCCGTTCTGGAAAATTTTGGAGAATTTCACGGCAGAACCTTATCTTAAAAAAAGTATGGGAGAGCGTTCTTACAAAAAAATCTGGGAACCTTTAATGACAAACAAGCTAGGTAGATATACAAAAATTGTTTCTCTAGCGTGGTTTTGGGCTAGAGTCTACAAGAGAACACCAAAACTTGCTTATCCCGAAGGAGGATTTCTCAATTTTGCTAGACATTTAGAAGAAACCATTGTAAAAAACGGAGGGACCTTTCACTACAATTCAAACGTTTCAAAACTTACATCAGACAACAAAGTTGAACTCATCATAAATTCTAAGTCTAAAATTACAAATCAAAAGTTCGACAAAGTAATTGTCACGATTCCTACATTTGCTTTTACGAAAATCTCCCCACAACTACCCAAAACGTATGTCAAAAAATATTCTTCACTTATTGGAATTGGTGCTATGAATTTGGTGCTAAGGCTTAAGGCTCCGTTTCTAACGGATGGGACATACTGGCTAAATATGTGCGATACCAAATCTCCAATTCTTGCAATAGTTGAACATACTAATTTTATGAACAAAAAGAACTACAATAACGAACATCTCTTATATATAGGAAATTACATGGAGACATCAGATCCCAGATTTTCGATGACAGATGATCAATTGTTAAAACTTTACGACCCATGGTTGAAAAAAATAAATCCAAACTACCAGTCATCAGTCATCAGTCATCAGTCGTTTCATGCCCCCTTTGCCCAACCTATTATTCCAAAAAATTATTCAAGTAAATTACCACCACTCAAAACTCCACTAAAAAACGTGTATCTTGCAAATATTCAGCAAGTATACCCATGGGATAGAGGAACAAACTATGCTGTCGAACTGGGAGAAAAAGTAAGTAAACTTATTTAGCATGCCAAATAAGTCCTCAAAAATTATAAGTTTCCCCCTTTCATTTTTCAGCATAATTTTTATTATTGCTATTCTGACTGGCATTTTTTTAAGATTTTACAATCTCTCGTGGGGAGCACCATATTTTTTTCACGCTGATGAAAGAAACATAGCAAATTCAGTAACTCAACTTTCGTATCCTTCTCAAATGAATCCTCACTTCTTCGCATATGGAACACTTCCCATTTACAGCATATACTTCACAGGAGTACTTACAAATCTAATACAAAACCTACTATTTAATGCGGGTGTCAATATTACAAGCGTTAGTTTCGAGGACTCAATTATTATTGGCAGGAGCTTTTCGTTCATTCTCTCAATACTTCTAGTGTTTTTGATCTACCACATCGGAGAGAGGCTTGGAGGCAAAACAAGTGGCATGATTAGCGCTACTCTGGCATCTTTAAGTGTAGGATTTATTCAATACGCTCATTTTGCAACTTTTGAAATATGGCTTTCTTTTTTTACGCTACTTCTATCCTATATGCTTATGAACTATCTCTCCACTCTGAAAGAGAATTACCTACTATACTCCGGAGGGATCATGGGAATCTTAATGGCAATAAAAGTTTCCTCACTGGCGTTTCTTCCTATAGCAATTTTTGTAATTCTTATTACATCTGTAAGAAAAGACATTAAAGTAAAACAAAAAAAAATTATAATTCTGGAAAAAATATTTTTAAGATTACTCATTTTTCTCTCAATTTCAGTTCTTATCGTCTATATTGTTTGCCCCTATTTCTGGTTGGATTCGGCAGGATTTCTTCACAGCATAAATTACGAATCATCAGTAGGGCTTGGCACTCTTCCGGTCTTTTACACTCAGGGGTTTCTTGGATCAATTCCTATTACTTTCCAACTGACTAAGGTTTATCCGTTCATACTCAACCCTTTTGTATTAATAACATGGCTAATTTTACTTCCATTACTCATAAAGGAACTTTTCAAGCACAAAAAAACCTCACTACTAATACTCTGTGGTTTTCTTATAACTGCATTCTTTTCCCAAGCATTTTTATATGTAAAATGGGTCCGTTACTACATCCCAACGCTCGCATTTATTTATGTAATCATGGGATATTTACTTAATTTGATAATTTCTAAAAAATATTTCTCTAGGATAAATATTGGATCGGGTATTTTTATTTTCCTTTTTACCGTTTCGCTGATTTATTCCTTGGCTTACTTTAAATCCGTTCTTTATAACAAAGATACAAGGCTAAGTGCGGCACAATGGGCAGATAAAAATATTTCGAATAATTCTCCAATCCTATCCGAACTGTATGATATGGGTATCGTTCCATTCAACCCCTATTTTTCCTCAATTACTCTTTTTGATTTCTACGCGCTAGACACGGACCCTCAAGCAAAGCATAAACTCAAAGTGATGCTTAATTCTTCAGATTACCTAATATTACCGGGGCAAAGAGTTATTGAGCCAAGAATTAACAATAAAAAATATTTTCCCACCGGTAGCCCCTTTTACCAAAGCCTTTTGTCTGGAACTGATAATTTCAAAATGGTTTATAAATCATCGTGCGATATTTTTTGCAAAATACTATACTTAGGAAGTCCATCTTTTTCTTACGAGCAGACAGCAAACGTATTTGACAGGCCGGAAGTATATATTTTTAAAAATGACAAAAAAGAAAATCCTCGCTATCAAAAATAAATACAGAAATTCTATTTATTTATTTTTTATAATTCTTTTCGCTTTTTACCTTCGCACCTTCAATCTTAACTGGGACAATAATTATTACTTTCATCCGGATGAAAGAGCAATCATCATGTACGCGGCTCCTCTTAAATTCCCTGTCAGCCTGGATGAGTTTTTGAGTATATCCAGTCCTTTAAATCCTCATTTTTTTGCATATGGAAATTTTCCATTATATCTACTGAAAGGACTTGGTACACTCTTGTCTCCATTAGACACGACTTTTTCAGAATATGGCGGCATGCATATTGTTGGACGTCTGATTTCAGCAACAGCAGATACCGTAACTGTTGCAATCATTTTTATACTAGGATCGGTATTATTCTCAAGAAGAGCCGGGCTTTTTGCTTCTCTACTTTACGCGCTATCAGTTTTTCCTATACAAACTTCACATTTCTTCGCGGTTGATACTTTGCTTACTTTTTTTATGACAACAACAATACTTTTGCTTATTTCTTTTATCAAATCCCCTTCAAAAAAAACAGCACTGGCAATTGGGATATTACTAGGCTTTTGCCTAGCGACAAAAGTTAGCGCACTCATACTTTTACCTTACGTTTTTATGTCATTTTTAATTGCTTTTTTTATACTAAGAAAAAAAACTAAAATTTACTCATTAATCTTTCTCATTCTTATACTTATATTATCTTGTCTATCGGTTTTTTTCATAACGCAACCATATGTGGCAATCGATTTTAGCAACTTTTTTCAGCAAACATCTCAACAATCAAAAATGGGAAGTGACCCATTTGTCTTTCCTTACACCCTACAGTACGTAGGAAAAATTTCTTACATATACGAACTAAAAAATATTTTCCTATATGGACAAGGCCCGATAACATCCTCCATCTGTCTCTTTGGATTGGTAATTGCTCTTCATTCTTTTTTTAAAAAATGGAAAAAGCACGTTCTTGTACTATTTTTGGCATCATACGGAGTCGGTTATTTTCTATTGTTTGGGAACTTTGCCGTGGGATGGATGAGATATATGCTTCCTATATATCCGGTACTTGTCCTGTTTGGTGGCTATTTGCTTTCCCAAATAACCGATCTTATTTCACCAAAATTTGCAAAAAACTATTTAGCTAGAAAATCTCTATTACTGTTACTGCTTATCTTTCTCATTCTTTATCCGATTTCCTTCCTATCAATTTATCTATATCCTTCAACAAGAATTCAAGCATCCGAATGGATCAATAACAATATTCCACCGGGGAGCACAATTGCAGTAGAGCATTGGGACGATGCGCTTCCAGTTAATGAAGGACAAAAATACACACACCTAAGCCTTCCACTCTACGACCCTGACACAACAAGCAAGTGGAACCAAATAGATGCCATGCTTAATGTT
>JAUSNA010000051.1 GCA_030645455.1 Candidatus Levyibacteriota bacterium
CCACAGAGAAAGTAAGGGACTTGCGGTATTAAAAGTTTCATACAAGCTGACCGAAGCGGCTGAATGGATGAGCGATGATATGGCGGAAAGGAACATCCTCCCGGCTGATCATAAAGACTCGCTGGGCAGAACATTTAGTCAACGGGTCAGTTCTTTTGGCTACACACTTACAAATGGTGATGGTGAAAATATTGCATATGTTGGTCCAACCGGAGAAAATGCTTTTGATGCTTGGCTCTCCTCAACCATGGGGCACAAGGAACAAATGGAAAGCACCGGAGCAAGAACCATAGGCATTGCAAGAACCAAATCAACTACTACCAATAATTGGTTTTGGACTGCTGATTTTGGAACAATTTTAGACGCAGAAATTACCCCCGCACCGACAAGCTCCATAACCGAAGCTCCTACCACTTCTCCAACAGATACCCAGCCAACATCCACCCCAACTGGAGTTTCCTCCCCGACAACAAATCCCACCATAACACTTGCCGCCACACAAACTCCTACACCAACACCAACTAGTACCCCGACACCTACCCCTACCCGCACTCCAACCCCAACACCTACTAGAACGCCGACTCCAACAAGCACTCCCGTACCAACAAATTCTCCCACACCGACGCCAATTACAGTAGCAACACCTACGACTGCGTCTACACCTACTTCAACGCCAACATCTGCGCCAACTGCCACCTCAGTTCCGACTGCAACTATCGCTCCTCAAGCAACTGCTACCCCAACCCCAACCATTGCAAAACCCGGAGGAATTGCACAGACGATCGGACTATTTGGAGGAATACTGATTATTATTATCGGAGGAATCTTCCTGCTTGTTTTGTAAATAAGTTCACAATTCTCAGTTCTCAATTTTCAATAAGTTCTCACTAAATCAATGAAAATTGGAAATTCTAATCCTTTCTTACTTGTCCAAATTATACTTACTCTCTTGGGGTCCTTTTTGAAAGCGGTATTTTGCGTGTGTTTTTTTCACATACGGAACCTGCGCAGGTGAAGACAGTTGCTCAAAAGTCATTGCACAAATCCTCATACCAGGATAGAGGGCTACCGGCATGCGCCCTAAATTTCCCAATTCCAAGACGCACTCTCCATCCCATCCGGGATCAAAAATGCTTGCTGTTGAATGGACAACAATACCAAGTCTTCCAAGAGAAGACCTTCCTTCAAGTCTCCCTAAAAGATCGTCCGGAATCTTCACCGTCTCCATTGTCACAGCCAAAACAAAATCTCCTGGCTGCATAATAAATGGATCGCCCTTTTTAACAATGATCTCGGAAGTTATTTCGTTGGTGTAGTCTTTTTTCGTTGGATCAAGATAAGGATTCTTACTGTGGTCAAATACCCTGAATTTATCCCCAAGTCTAAGGTCTAGAGAGCATGACCCAAGTTGAGTAGTAAAATCCGGCAGGGGCGTTACTACAATCTTTTTCTTTTTGATATATTCTTTTATGTCGCGGTCTGAAAGTACCATAGATTAGTTGGTATTTTGTAGTTTGTAGTTTCAAAAATATGAAAACAAAGAACAAAAGATAACATAGAATAGCAAACAGGATGATGAATGGCAAGAAGGGTCTTTGAAATTCCTTCAAAAGTTTGGGTGGGCGCACATGGGATCGAACCATGGACCTCATTCTTATCAGGAATGCGCTCTACCACTGAGCTATGCGCCCCAACACTCAACCAGTTATTTTACTAAAATTTGAACTCGATAACAACAAGCAGGCCAAAAAGTAGTATTATTAAGTAATTATAAAACTTTCAGGTATGAAAAACTTTTTGAATAAAGCATTGTGGGTCAGCTTCATTTTTCTCTCGCCCATGACACTATTGGGGCTTTTTTCACAAAATTCTATTCCGGGAGAAATCCTTTATCCGATAAAGCTTGGCATTGAAAAAACCGGATCACTTGTTTTTGCTTTTACTCCCGAATCGCACGCCAGTTATAATACTGCTCTTACTGAGAGACGCTTTGAGGAGGCTCAAGCATTAATTATTCAAAACTCCAATACTACTGGGCTTACGGATCTTGTAGAGCAAACCCAAAAAACCGCTCTATCAACCTCAAAAGTTGAAGATCCCCAACAAAAAAAACTTATCGAGGAAAAGCTGATTAGAAATATAACGCAGTATCAGCAGAGTCTGACGCAGACTCAACAAACAGTAAATGCTACCTATCAACCGGTTGAAGCCGTGACAATTCAGCCCAGCGCAACACAACCCCATCAACCAACAGTACGGATTGCACAACCAAAAGCGGTAGCAACTATAGTAGAACAGCCTACTCCCACCCCAACTCCTATTTCACCTAAAGCCAAAGAGAGTAGCCCGGAAATAATACAAAACATTGAAGAAACTAAGAAAGAACTAGAGGAAATAAAAAAACAAATCCTGCAAAACGTTATGCCTCAAGAATACAGTGAACCGTCAGAAGAGCAAGCAGTAGAAGATCCGGAAGTATTTAAACCTGAGCAAATCGAGGAAACCGAGCGAGAAGAAACACAATCAATGGAAAGTGAAAAATCGAAAAAAAGTGCCTCAAAAAAATCAGTTAAAACCGGAAAGGATGACTGATTTGACATTTTGGCATATGAGTACTAATGTAAAAGTAAATGGGTTCAAAATATTCAATACTATCATTTGTTAGCGTTATCGGAGTTGGATTCGTACTTGCTGTTACAATTTTTCTTGTAAATCAGCCTCAAGATATCAGACAGCAAGCCTCCAGCGCAGTGTCACCCACCCCGGTTGTTGAAGAAGAAGCCGGGTGCCCTACCCAAAATTCTGACGGCAGAAGCAATGTCTGCCGCGCAGAAGCAGCCTGTCCCGCAGGTGAAATTGAAAAAGAGAATGGAAAAAGTGATTGCACCCAAAGACTTGGGAAAATTGCACGCTGCTGCACAATGATCTCTCCAAAATAGCATTTGTCCTTGACTCATATTACACTCCTATGCTAGCGTGGAGTTACCTATGGTGAGAATTATTCGGAAAAAAAGCTTGCAGCAGAGATTTAGAGAAAATTTAGGCAACTTCAAACTTTTTTCATTCTTGGGAATCATGACTCTTGTTGTGGGCCTTACTTTTTACCTTACCCAACAACAACATGACCTACGACAACGAGCAAGCGATCTTTCTTATGTGCAAAATGAATATTTGAGAATTTGGGATTCTAGGGTTTTTCCGGGAATCATAGATTTGTTTTATATCGACCAAAATGGGAACTGGCAACAATATAATAATATAGTACCGATTGCTCGCGTGAATGGTGTTTGGGCAAATGCTGAGCTTGATCGGGCAACCATAACCAGAGAATATGTTTCAACTAATTTCACGCAGCAAGAAGTGAAATACCAATTTTCACCTCTTTCAAATGGTGCACATTTCTACTTAATAATGACGCTTGTTAATGGAAAAAGTGATGTCCAATTCCAAGTAAAACTAAATAGCGATTCTGCCCCCGTTGAAGCTCTGGCCCTGGGCAACTACTATGGATATGTCCAGTTGGTCCGATACCTTCAAATTAATAACACTATTTATGATGCACTATCCTATCCAAAACCGGATCCGGATGGGAATTATACCCTTGGTAGATTTACACGATATGAATACCCAACTAATAATAGAGTCGAATTCTGGGGTGAAAGTAAGTTAAAACAATATCAATTTGTCGATGTACCGCTGTCTCTTCAGGACGAGCTAGTATCTGAGGTCAGATATACACCTTGGTTGCCCAGCCAACCCGCACCTGGAAAAAACTGGTTTGAGACGGTACATATTACAAGAAGCCCATTCGATGACAGTAAATCCATCTGGCATTTTGGGTATCAGCCCTTTACCCTCCCAACAACGGCAACTCCAACCCCCACGATACAAGCTACGCCCACAAACATTCCGACTCCAACAAATATACCAACACCACAACCAACGATTTCACCAACACCTACTCCTACCCCTCAAATAACTACTGGGTTTCTTAATGTCAAAACCAGTCCGACTCTTGCTGCAACAATTAAAATCGTGGATAACTCAACCGGAAGCGTGGTCATAACAAGTCAGGGCTCAATAATTGGTGCAAATCTTAACCCAGGGCAATATTATGTAACTTTCTCTTATCCCAGAACTAAAGGTCTTAGAACTCCCCGCACAACTAAATTTACAATCAGTATTGGCAAGACAACAGAAATTACCGGAAATTTTACCACTGGAAAAACCACAGTAACGTATAAGTAGATAGAAAATCCCCACAAAAAAACCTCGAAAGTCCACCAGCTGGCGGATCGAGGTTTCTGTTTTAACTAAGTGAACATTTAGACGTCTGAAAAGTGGCGGGAAAGACTAATTAACTTAGTCCTTCCATTTAACTGGTTGGGCTGAGAGTTTAATTAGAAAGGAGGTGATCCATCCCCAGCTTCGGCTAGGGATACCTTGTTACGACTTAAGCCTCATCATCAATCTCTATCTCGTCCGCATACGCGACCTTCGATAGCTATCGACTTTGCTGCCTTGACGGGCGGTGTGTACAAGACCCGATAACGTATTCACCGCGGCCCGCTGATCCGCGATTACTACCAATTCCAACTTCAAGAGGTCGAGTTTCAGACCTCTATCTGAACTGAGGCGAAATTTCTGAGATTAGCTTGCTCTTACGAGCTTGCGACCCATTGTTCTTCGCCATTGTAGGGTGTGTGTAGCCCAAGGCATAAGGGCCATGCTGACTTGACGTCCGCCTTTCCTTCCTCCCCGAAAAATCGGGGCAGTCTCTAATGAATATTTAACATTAGACAAGGGTTGCACTCGTTTCCCCACTTAAGGGAACACCTCACGGCACGAGCTGACGACAGCCATGCAGCACCTGTGCTAGTCTCCTTGCGGATCATCCCGTTTTGGCGGGATTAGAACTCTAGCATGTCAAGCCTTGGTGAGGTTTTTCGCTTCGTCTCGAATTAAACCACACGCTCCACTGGTTGTGCGGGTCCCCGTCAATTCCTTTGAGTTTTAACCTTGCGGTCGTACTCCCCAGGCGGGATGCTTAACGCGTTAGCTTACGCCAGTGCTTGCACACTAGCTAGCATCCATCGTTTACGGCCAGGACTACACAGGTCTCTAATCTGTTTCGCTACCCTGGCTTTCGTGTCTCAGCGTCAGGAAAATCTCAGGCACTTGCCTTCGCCTTCGGTGTTCCAGTTGATATCAACGTATTTCACCACTACACCAACTGTTCCAGCACCCCAAATAATCCTCGAGTCAATCAGTATCGCAACCAAATCCGGGGTTAAGCCCCGGGCTTTAAACTGCGACTTGGTAGACCGCCTACACACTCTTTACGCCCAGTAAATCCGGATAACGCTTGCACCCTACGTATTACCGAGACTTCTGGCACGTAGTTAGTAGGTGCTTATTCTATAGACCGTGAAGGGTCTATTAAAAGGAGTTTACGACCCTAAAGCCTTCATCCTCCACGCGGTGTCGCTGGGTCAGACTTTCGTCCATTGCCCAATATTCCTGGTTGCTGCCATCCGTAGATGTGGAGCCCGTGTCTCAGTGCCCCTGTGTCTGTTCAACCTCTCAGTCCAGATACCCGTCATAGCCTTGGTAAGCCATTACCTCACCAACTAGCTGATAGGACGCATGCTCCTCCAAAAGCGGGCAGTTAAGCCCTTTACTCCGTAGAGACTATTTTGTATTAGCCCACCTTTCGGCAGGTTATTCAAAACTTCTGGGTAGATTCATACGCGTTACTCACCCGTCCGCCACTAACTTAGTATTGCTACTAAATTCGTTCGACTTGCATACCTAAGGCACACCGCCAGCGTTCATCCTGAGCCAGGATCAAACTCTCAAAAAAATACTTCGACAAGCTCAGTATTGCTACCGAATTATCTGATATTTATGAGTGACTGTTTTATTTGTACAATTGCTTGCGCATATTCAAAACAGACAAAACTTTTTTTGTGTTTGTCCTGCTCGTCAATTTACTATTTAAGAATTGTGGCGTTAATAAATTAACGCCAAAAGAACCTTAAAAAAAATTTGAAAAGCAGTATTCCCACCACTTTTCAAACGTCTATTCACTTGTTAAGGTGCGAAGCACCGCAACCCTGAGCTTTAGCTAGAGGGTTAATGTGCTCCTTTTTCAAACGTGAATTGTATGTTTTCCGCGGAAGATACTAGGAAGAAAATGTAGTCAAACCGATAGCTGATTTCATATTTCCTCTTATATCAAAACCACGAATGAACAAGTTCAAATTCATGTATGTATATGATACTCTATAGCCTCAATGTTGTCAATCCCGATTAAATCGGGATCAACTACTTCAAACTGATATATTTTTGACAGCCGTAATTAAAAAAACATGGTAAATTACCTGTGGAATATCAGAATTGATCCTCCAACAACATCAACAGGTTTCAAACTCATGATCAGGGGATTTTTATAATACCCGCAAAAATACCAGCAGGTAGCACTTATTGCAACGGTATTTCCCTCAAGTTTTAGAGATACAATTTTTTTGTCGTCTGCAATGCTTCTGTCATAAATCCGCTCGTATGAAATTCCATAATCCTGAGGGTCTGCTACCCCAAAGTACGCCAGCTGAAGATTATTAATTCTATTTTCTCTTTGATATTTGGATAAAGCTATCAATCCCTGCCCAAGATCTAGATTTCCTTCTGCTACGTATTTATATGCATTATCAGATCCACCTATAAATTCATTTACATAGGAAATATAGTGAGGTGAAGCGCTGACTGTCCCCACAACATACCATAAAGATAATAAAAAGATAGCAAATTTCAACTTTCTAGAATTAACCAATACTACTTGGCTTGATAATATAGCCAAAAAAGGATAAACGGGTAAAATATACCGGATAACCAATAGCACGTGAGATGCCAGCATTGTTATAAATACAACCAGTATTAAAATGATCGGCAAAGTCTTCTCAACATTTTTCTCTTTTAAATGTGCTAGCTTGTAAAAAAAGTTATTAGATTTTTTGATCAGTTTTTTTCCAGAGACCTTCTCTCCCAATGATTGGTACCACATAAAAATTCCTACCATAGAAAAAATGAGAAAAGGAATTGGAGTTTTTATGAGAAATATTGGAATAATAGCAAGCCCGGGAAAACTGAATTTTGAATAATTACCCCAAAATACCGATTCTTTCACAAAATCATTTGTACTATTATGCCTAATATTTATCTTTATTGTGCTGAGATAACTTCCTAATGGGATAGGGACTTCAAGCCCAAATTTTACCAATGGATTTGTTTTGGCAAGTTGCACTGCAAGCCTATTGGTGTCAAACCGATACCCCAATGCCGGTTCCCATGTAAAAAAGTACGTCGCCCAAACCATGACAAGTGTAGTACCTATCAGAAAGAAAAGCCTTCCTATTTTTTTTCTCCAAAAAACTTTTTTAAAAACCCTTGTTTTGCATTCCAGTAAGGCAATGCTTACGAAAGTTATTAATAAATACGGTAGAGATGTAAATTTACTAGCCAAAGCACATCCAATAACGATTCCAAAAAGTATAATTTTTGAATATGTAAAATTTTTCTTCCATGTTAAAAATATAAAGACCGACAAAACAATAAAAAATGCAGTAATAAAATCCGTCATAGCATAATGACCGCGAGCAAGAATTTCCGGATTGAATACGTATAAAAATAAAGCAAAAAGTCCGGCATTTTTCCCGTAAAGCCTTATTGCAAAAAAATACACGATAACTGCAAGAATTACAGCAAAAATCATCACCATAAATCTTGGCCAGAAAAAAACAGGATCCTGCATTACTGTGTTATCTAGTAGCATTGGCAGAGCGATAATCTCACGCGTCAAAGGGGGACTAAAAGGCTCAAATCTAAAATCGTGTTTTGTTAAAAATTCGTAGCCGGCAGGTGCAAAAGCTAGCTCATCAAAAACCGGAGACTCGTTTAGTGTGCTAAATATCAGCTGTATGAAAAGAATCAAAAGTAGCCCAAAGAAGATAATTACATGTCTCATAAAAGACTAAAAACTACCTCAATCCACCTGTGACTTTAACCTGATTTAGAAGCGCAGGGTCGTCAAGAAGTTTTGCGCAACCCCTGACAACCGTTGTGAGTGGGTCATCAACAATTGTTACCGGAAGCTTTGTCCGCTCAACGATCAATTCATCAATGCCCTTTATCAAAGCTCCGCCGCCTGTCAGAAGAATTCCATGTTCTAAAATATCCGAAGTCAGCTCAGGAGGCGTCTCTTCAACAACTTCCATGACGCTATCAATAATGTCATTGATTGTAGGACCTATTGCCTCGCGTATTTCGCTTTCGGTAACTCTCAAACTTCGCGGCAATCCCCTTTCAACATCCCGACCCCTTACAAGCGCGACCCTTTCGTTGTTTTCATTTTTCTCTGCTACATCATTTTCATCTAACTTTTGACTTTTCCCCCCAAGAGGACTTTCCTTTTCACGGTGGCGGACTTTTGACTTTTGACTTTTGTGATATGCACTGCCGATTTTCATTTTTACTTCCTCAGCTGTCTTTTCACCAATGATAAGCCCATGCTTCAGTCTAATGTAATGCACAATTGCCTGATCCATATCATACCCTGCAACTTTTAATGAACGGTTAACAACTATGCCTCCGAGAGAAATTACAGCAATCTCTGTAGTGCCTCCTCCGATATCTACAGTCATTACCCCTGTCGGTTCAAAAACGCTTACTCCACATCCAATAGCTGCCGCCATAGGCTCTTCTATCAAATAACATTCTCTCGCACCAGCAGTAAGAGCCGCTTCCCACACTGCACGTCGCTCCACTTCTGTAACCCCTGATGGAATTCCAACAACAACTCTTGGGCGGGCCAGAAGTGGGATCCTTCTCCCCGCTTCATGTACTTGCTTAATATAATATGAAAGCATATAAGTTGCTCCATCAAAATCAGAAATTACTCCGTGCTCTAAGGGTCTTATTGCCTGTATTGTTCCCGGAGTTTTACCAAGCATTTTTTTTGCCTCTGTTCCAACTGCAATAATTTTTTTGGATTTCAGGTGCCGTGCAACAATTGATGGTTCTCTTACTGCAATGCCTTTTCCACGAATGAAAACGAGGGTGTTTGCTGTCCCTAAATCTATTCCTAAATCATGGGAAAAAAGTGAAAAAATACTGTCAAACATACTCCGTAGTATACCTCATTTCTGCTTTTTTAAAAATAAGAGTCTTGCGTTAACAAAAAATAAAATTAGAGTTCCATAAAAAACATGCGAGCGAAATAGAACTGGAATTATTTCAGGGTTTTTGAAATTTATTGAAACAAGAAAGTAAGAAACTCCAAGCATTATAAACTCACTCTTCCCAAACCTCTTTTTAATAAGGTAGAAAGTTGTAGCGTAAAAAGGGATAATAAGCCACACAAAATGATGCTGCCATGAGAAAGTATTAATAAGCATTGTTGCTGTTATTAAGAATCCAAATATTAGAGAAGTGGCTAAAAAGTCTTTTTCTTGTTTTTTTAAAACGATAAAAAAAGTGATTAGTACAATTGTGAGAGTTAAACCTATTTTTAAAGCAACTCCCACATCCCCCACGCCAAATGTCCTTCCGACAAAAGCACTTAGAGACTGACTATAATATTCCAATTTCCACGAGGATGAAAAGAAATACGGAACTACATTTGACATAAAGTATAGATAAATATTCGTAGGGACAAACAAGACTACAAGAAATGTCGCTCCGATTATGCTGGAAAAAATCCCCAATAAGATTTCCTTTTTTAATCTGATGATAAAATAGAAAGGCAAAAGAAGCGGAAATAGTTTTAGCATCAGACTCACCCCCAATAATAGTCCCCCGTAAAAATCTTTTTTCTGTTTTATAAAATATAAGGATAAAACGAGCAATAAAAGAATGACAATATTCATCTGTCCCATACCTAATGTGAATTTTGTAGGAAATGACAAAAAAACAAAACTCGACAACAACAAATTAACTCTTGAAAAAAAGGAAATGGAAAAAATCTTTGTCAGAAAGATTATTGCCGTTATAAGGAATGCCACATTCAAAAAAATCCAGGAAACTTCCGATATCTGAAAAGGCAAAAAAGTGAAAGGTATAAACAGTAGAAAAACAATTGGCGGGTAAGAGTAACCGGAGAATAACGCTTGCCCCGAAAGATATGGATTTTGCCCAGCAGAGAAAAACTTAGAGCCGTAATAATAAACCGAAAAATCAGGGTACAAACCCAAAAAAAGCACTTTTAATAACCAGATTAAAGTTCCCAAAAAAAATATCCAAATTATGCCTAAAACTATTTTTCGCTTCACCTATATTGTCCTTTCCTTTTTCCTATGATACACTTTTTTCGTCCTAGTTAAAATAAATCTCGTTCTATGCGCAAATATATTGAGAGGATTAACAAGTCAATAACGCTTACCTTTTACGCACTTTTCTTAACCGTCCCGCTCGCCATGCATCCCCATACAAGTGAACTATTTGAGCTTAACAAAATGTGGCTTGTTTATATTTATTCAATAATAATATTTTTCTTGTGGGGAACAAAAGTCATAATTGAAAAAAAGCTAGAGGTAAGAAGAACTCCTTTCGACTTTGTTCTTCTACTATTCTTGCTTTCCCAAATAGTGTCAACAATCTTCTCGCTTGATATGCACACTTCATTCTGGGGATACTATTCAAGGTTCAACGGAGGACTACTTTCGATGCTATGCTATGTTTTCCTCTACTTTGCTTTTGCAACAAATGTGCTTACCCAAGACAAAGAAGAAAGCTTCAGAAAAGCCGGAAGGATGCTTCTTGCAGTTTTCATTTCAGGGGTTTTAGTTGCACTCTGGGGGTTTCCAAGTCATTTTGGATACGACCCAACGTGCCTTGCATTCAGAGGAACTCTTGATGTGTCTTGCTGGACTGAAGCATTTCAACCAAAAATCAGAATATTTTCAACATTGGGACAACCCAACTGGCTGGCAGCATTCCTGCTAATTCTTATTCCAATTGGAACAGCGTACACAATAAATGCTGCAAAGAAGATTAAAAGAAGTAATCTATTCGACCTTCCACTCATGCAAACGATAGGATTTGGACTGGCGGTAATTCTCTTTTACCTGGACCTTGGATGGACCCTCTCTCAATCCGGGTTTGTCGGTTTTTGGGTAGGAAATATGGTTTTTGTTATTTTATTTATTCTTCTTATCATCAGGAAAAATTCGTTCTCACTTCTCGGAATACTACAGCAGCGCAGTTTTCAAATACTAATTGTCATGCAGCTAATTTTTATATTAGCAACATTCATGACAGTCAATCCTATTCCCAGATTTCAAAAGTTTAGCTTTAATTCTTTCGTATCTCAGCTCTCTCAAAAGCCAAAAGCTCAACAACCCAAAGCTGCTCAAGTTCCTTCTACTCCTGCGCCGCAAGCAGCACAACCCGCTCTTGAATCTAGCATAACCGATTCCGGAAATATCCGACGGATCGTTTGGAGTGGGGCAATAGAAATCTGGAAAGCATATCCTATATTTGGAAGTGGTGTTGAAACGTACGCTTACGCGTATTACAAGCATCGTCCAATCGAGCACAATCTGACATCTGAATGGGATTATCTCTACAACAAAGCTCACAACGAATTTCTGAATTATTTAGCAACAACAGGAGCATTCGGACTAGGAACTTATCTTCTCTTTCTGGGAGCTTTCATTTTTTATGCATTAAGATACATGCTACAGCAGTGGAAAAAAAGAGTATTTGGAAATCCTCTGCTCCCGGCATTGATAGGGGGATTTATAGGAATTATGGTCAGTAATTTCTTCGGGTTTTCTGTTGTAAATGTCAATCTTCTAATGTTTCTCATTCCACTTTTCTATTGGAGCATTACCAAACCATCACATAAATTGTTTGTCCTTCCAAGTAGTGCGAAAGCGGATTATATTACATCCGATACTCCGGGTACCGGCAGGATCATGTCAATCGCAGGCATAGGAATATTATGCCTATATTTCATATTTTTCCTGATAAATTACTGGAATGCCGACATCAACTATGGCCTGGGCTACAACTACAACAGGATCAATGAATTCGCAACGGCAAATCCCTCTCTTGAGCAAGCTGTAAAAATGCATGGGGGGGAAGATCTATACAAAAATGAATTGTCGGTCAATCTCGCAGCCTTGGCGCTCATTGCTGCATCGCAAAATGACGCAAATACTGCCTCTCAGTTTGCAACAAGATCAAAGGATTTGAGCGATAAAGTTGCGAGAAATAACCCAAATAACGTCGTGTATTGGAAAGCACGAACCAGAGTTATGTTTTCCTTATCAGAACTCTCTCCTACCGTTATCAATGATGCAGTTGCAGCCATTGATAGAGCGCACGAGCTAGCACCTTCAGACGCAAAAGTCGTTTACAACAAAGCGCTTATATATGACCAGATTGGGCAAAAAGAAAAAGCTCTTGACCTATTGGATCAAACCATAAAATTAAAAGCTGACTATCGGGATGCATATTATGCAAAGGCACTTTTTCTTTCGCAACAGGCAGAAACTATAAAAGACGACAAAAATAAAAGCGCAGAATTGAATAACCGCGCCAAAGAAGCCCTAAATTTTGTCCTCAAAAATATTAATCCTAACGACCAGCAATCGATGGATCTTCTTAAGACTCTGAAATAATGGTTCTAGGGACTAGCGTCCAGGTTCCAGTTTTTGTATAATTCCTAAATCTAAACTCTATATG
>JAUSNA010000052.1 GCA_030645455.1 Candidatus Levyibacteriota bacterium
CGCATTATCCACGCAAGAGGTGGTAGAATTACTTGTTCTTATAAAGAAGATGATTCTCAGAGATGACAAAAGATAAAATTACAGAGTTTTATAATAAAAGAAAGAAAGTTTATAATTTTATATTAACACCGGGTTCTTTATACCAATTAGTATTTGATCTAATCGGGCAGAAAGAAAAAGTGCTCGATGTGGGTTGTGCTAATGGAAATTTTTCTCAAGAATTAAAGAAGAAAGGCGCAGCAGTTTATGGTATTGAAGTCTCCCCTGAAATGGCAAAAAATTCTGCCAAAGTACTCGATGAAGTAATTGTAGGCAACATTGAAACAATTAAGTTGCCTTGGAGAAAAGCTCACTTCGATACAATTCTTTTAATGGATATTCTGGAACACTTATTTTCCCCCAAAGATGTCCTTTTCAATTTGAAACCATTTTTGAAGGAAAAGGGAAAAGTCATAGTTACCATCCCAAACGTTGCCAATTGGGAAGTAAGAAAGGAATTGCTATTCGGACGCTTTGATTCGGAAAAAACCGCGATACTTGAGGAAGGCCATATACGATTTTTTACATATGATACGGCAAAAAAAATGTTTGGACAAGCGGGATACAAAATTAAGAGTTTTAATTTGGTTATAAATTATCCGTTGTTACTTTTAAAAATACATAATCGTTTTGGTTTTTTAAAAATAGACGTTTTTTTAAAAAAATATTGTGCCAAACTATTTGCATATCAATTCATCTTTGAGCTTGTAAAAAAATAATGAGAAAAATAGCTATTATAGGGGCAACCGGAATGCTTGGAAGTGCTGTATACTCAGCGCTTAAAGACAATTTTGAATTACTGATAACATACCGAAATAAACAGAACTTGAGCTTGTTATATAAAAAAATTGGGAAGGGGCATAGAATAAAAGCTTTACCATTGGATATACAGAATATATATAGGGAATACGTAAACAGTACTGGGAATGGTTCGGGAATAAAAAAAACAAAATTATTTTTAGATATTCTTTCCGAATATGATGCTATTATTAATTGTACTGGAGTAATAAAGCCTTTCGTGAATACCGATCCAGCTAGTACCCTTTTTATCAATGGTGCTTTCCCCAATATATTGAGTAGAGATTTAAAGGATAAACTACTCCATGTAACAACAGATTGTGTTTTTGATGGCATATCGGGTGCACCATATACCGAAAAATCAACAAAAAATCCTAATGATCTCTATGGACTTTCGAAAAGCCTGGGTGAACCGGATGATTCTTTGGTCCTAAGAACTTCATTTATTGGTAGAGAAATTGGTAAGCCGTCTTCATTGTTAGAGTGGGTCGTTTCAAATAAAGGGAAAAAAATTATTGGATATGAAAATCACTTGTGGAATGGGATTACGACTAAAGAATTTGGGAAAGTTTGTTTTAAGATAATTTCAGACCGATCAAAATACCCAAAGAATGGAATCTTTCATATATTTTCAAACGAAATTTCAAAATACGAAATTCTAACTAAAATAAACGAGAAATATAATCTTGGTGCTATAATCGAAAAGAAAAAAGTCCAACCAATAGATAGAAGACTCGGTACTGTGTTTAATCTAAATAAAAAATTGCAGATTGCAGATTTTGATACTATGCTGAAGGAGCTATAGCTTCTTTAACCAGATCATTCTTACTAAGAATGCTTCTTAGTTCCACTTTTGTTAGTCTTTTTGCCGTATCTGATGAATATCTGTAATATTTTTTATTAATTTGTGAACTGTGTTTTTTGAGCAAAATAGGATTACTCGTTATTGGATAGATAATATAATAGTTATCTTTTTTTACACTACATAAAGATTCATTTGGTGAAATAAGAGTTTCATGCAATTTTTCTCCCGGACGTATACCAACAAGTCTTGTTGACCCTTTTTTAAGAGGAAACAAATCGTACAGTGCATCGGAAAGGTCAATTATTGAATGGCTTTGAATATCCGGAATAAAGATTTCGCCCCCTACCGAGTGGATGAGCGCTTCCAAGACAAGATTGACTGCTTCATCAAGAGTAATAAGGAACCTGGTCATTTCCTTATGTGTAATAGTAAGAGGCCCATTTGATTTTAGTTGTTTGAGAAATAGAGGTAGAACCGATCCCGTAGAGCCAAGAACATTTCCGTATCTTACGCAAGAAAAGACAGTACTGCCCCTCTTGTATGTGTTTGCTCCTATGAAAAGCCGTTCTTGTAGCGCCTTTGTCATGCCCATTGCATTAATAGGCTCAACTGCCTTGTCAGTACTTATTGCGATTGCTTTTTTTACTCCTGCTGCAATTGATACATCAATAACGTTCTGTGCTCCAAGTACATTGGTCTTAACTCCCTCGAGTACATTTATTTCGGTTCCCGGCACTTGCTTTTGGGCTGCAGCATGGAAAACATAATCAACACCCTTCATTACTCGTTCCAACTGGCTTTTGTCTCTGACGTCACCAAGAATAAATTTGAAAGTTTTATCACCTTTAAAAAGGAATTTCATTTGTTCTTGCTTGTCTTCACCTCTGGAATATATTCTTATTTGTTGAGGTTTGTACTTAAGTAGAGCAGATGCTATCGTTTTTCCAAATGAACCCGTACCTCCAGTAACAAGAATTGTTTTTCCCTTTATTATTTTTTGTACTTTTAATCTGTTTAGCATGAATTTGTTTTCCCATTATAAACCATACTATTCATTCATCAAGCATTTTAGTCTATAATCGTATTCTCTTGACAAATAAATTAATGAAAAAAGTATTTGTGATAATCCTTACTTGGAATAGAAGGGAGCTGGTCGTTAATTGCCTTGAGTCCCTAAAAAAAATAAAGACTTCTCACGATATTCAAGTAATTGTAGTTGATAACGCGTCAATTGACGATACAATTCCATATTTAAAAAAGTTTTATCCTGAAATTAAAGTTATAAAAAATTTAAGAAATTTAGGATGGAGTGGCGGAAATAACATTGGGATAAAGTATGCAATAAAGAATAAGGCTGATTTTATAATTCTTTTAAATAACGATATTATAGTTGAGAAAAACTGTATAGATAGACTCATCCTGGGTCTTGAGAAAAATAAGCCTGCGGGGATAGCAAGTCCGAAGATATACAGATACAATACAAAACCTCCAATAATTTCAAATGCCGGAAATTTTTTCAATAGCCATTATTATAGCCATGCAAAGGGAGCGGGAGAGGTAGATAAAGGACAATGTAACAAAATAGCATATACAGATTTTGTTGCAGGGGTAGTTTGTGCTCGAAGCGAAGTATATAAGAAGTGTGGGCTTTTGGATGAAGATTATTTTCTTTATTTTGAAGATGCAGATTTTTGTGTAAGGGCAAGGAAAAAAGGTTACCTAAGTGTTTTTATCCAAGATGCTGTGCTTTATCACATGGAAAGCGCAACCATCGGCATGAATTCTCCATCCCACACTTACTACAACTCGAGAAATCATTTACTTTTTATAAAAAAACACGGTACCTTCAAATTGTTGATAAGAGAATTGTATCTTGCCGTGCGTTTAAGTGCCAAGAAAATTCTCAGAGGTAGTAGTGACGGGAAATATTTTGGATTGGGAGTGATTGATTTTATTTTGTGCCGGTTTGGGTATAGGAAATATTGGAAGTGATATATATTTGTGATATAGTCGGTATCATTACCGTTTTTGATTATTCTTAGGAGTGTAAAGCAATAATTGAGGACAACATCTGCTGTTAAATAGTAAAATCATGTAGTCTGCCTATGACAATATGCGAATTGCAATCTTTCACGAATTACCGAAGAAAAGCGGATCAAGAAAATCAGTTGATATTATCGCAAAACTTCTTTCAGGGGATAATATAGTTGACGTTCATTATGTGGATAGTGCTTCTAGCTATCCTACGAAGAACCCTTTTCATAAAATATTTTTTTATAAATTTGTTCCAGTAATATGGGAGGGAAATAATCCTGCGACAAGACTATACAGAGACACTGTCGAGCTTTTAAAACTCTTTTTGCTACACAGGAAAATTGCAGCTAAAATAAGGTCAAAAAAATATGATGTATTATTTGTCCATGGGTCATTCTTGACAGAATCACCGTTTATTTTACTGTTTAAAAATGCATTTAAAATTTACTACGCTCACGCACCAAATTATACGTTGATTTTCGAGCGCGTTATGGGTATTCCAAAAGGAGATAGGGTAAGGTATATATACGAACACTTGAATAGGTACGTCCGAAAATTAATAGATAAAAAGAATGTCAGAAGTGCAGATATTATTCTTGCAAACTCGATTTACACTAAAAATAAGATCGCATCTTTTTATGGAAAGAAAAGCATAGTTTCGTATTTGGGGGTTGATGTTTCGATTTACAAACCATTGAAAATTAAGAAAAAATACGACTTTTTATTTGTAGGATCTTATCATCCTGTTGACGGATATAACCTTTTGCACCAGGCGGTAGATCTGATGAAAAAAAAACCTTCGTATAAAATACTTGCCATCGAAGACGAATGGATTGAGGATGATCAGGAAATGGCCAGACTTTATAATAGCGCGAAAGTTGTTTTGTGTCTTTCCCATGGCGAACCCTTTGGACTTGTAGCAATTGAGGCTATGGCTTGCGGAGTGCCTGTTGTTGCGGTTGATGAAGCAGGTTACCGCGAAACAGTTATCCATAACAAAACAGGTATTCTTATAAATAGAAAACCCGAGGCTTTAGTAAAGGCATTGAGAAGCTTGCTGGGGAATACAAAAAGGCTTGAGCAGTATTCCAGAAGTTCAAGGCAGGAAGCGGTGAGGCGTTGGTCTTGGAGAGTTAGGGTAAGGGATATGGAAAAAATTATCAAAGGAAAGGTAGGTTTATGAAATACGACGCATCGGTTATTTATGTTTATTACAATACTCCGAGGGAATTGGTCCAATCTGTAAATTCAGTATTGGTTGCAAAGAAAAAACTGTCTTTACAAATAATAATAGTCAATAACGATTCACCAAAAAAAATTCCCAAAGAATTGTTAAAAAATAGAAAAATCGTAATTATAAATAACAAGAATAGCGGATATGGAGCGGGTTTAAACGTGGGAGTTAAATCTTCTAAAAGTGAGGTTTTGATATTTACAAATCCTGATGTTGTTTTTTTCGAAAATTCATTACATAAATTAATCTCTAAAGTTAAAGAAAAAAAAATAGGAATCGTCGGCCCTCAAATGCTTGATAGTCATGGAAATATACTCCCAACAATAAGCGGGGAATCAGATCTGAAATCCTTACTTTTTGCAACCTCATTCGTAAATACACTTTTTCCAAAAAACAGATTGAGCCGAGATTTTTGGCTTACCAATGTAAATCGAAATAAAGAAAAATATGTCAAAATAATTAGCGGGGCCTGTATGGCAATAAGGCGTAAAGTATTTGAAGAAGTGGGTGGATTTGATGAGCAATTTTTTATGTATTTTGAGGAAAATGACTTATGTTATCGTGTGAGAAGAGTAGGATATTCCATCCTTTATTATCCAAGTTCCAAGATTTTTCATGCAATTGGAGCAAGCTCTGATGATAAAACAGCAATTGAAGAAAAATTCCAAATTAGCAGATTTAAATTCTTAAAGAAATACAACCCATTGTGGAAGGCTGTTGCTGCAGAGTCTATTTTCAGAACAACTACACTTTCGGGTTTAATTTTATCATGTGCTTTAATTTTATCTTTATTTCTTAACCTTTACAGAATAAATACGCACATGCTCTTTATTGGTGATTTTGGACGCGATTTTCTAGCTGCACGAGATATGCTATTGACAGGTAGCGTACCTTTAGTTGGAATTCCTTCATCAGTTGTGTGGCTGCACCAAGGACCGCTATCGATATATTTTATCGCTTTTTCATTTCTCGTTAGTAATTTTAATCCAGTTGCGCCCGCAATTTTTTATGCTTTTTTGGGAGTAGGAACGGTATATTTAGTGTACCGTTTGACTACATTATTATTCGGAAGAACGGCGGGAGCTTTTGCTGCTCTTCTTTATGCAACCTCTCCTCTTGTTGTTATGAGTACTAGAATGCCTTATCACACTTCGTCAATACCTTTTTTTATAACACTTTTGTTTTTGATGATTGTAAAGATTATGCGTGGAAATAGAAAAATTATTCCATTCACAGCGTTTATTTTAGGATTGCTCTTATTGCTCGAGCTATCGAATGCAGTAGTACTACTTATTATTGGAATTTTACTTTTTCTTAAAAAACCTAAATTTACAAAAAAAGAGATTATTGTTGCATTCGGTTTTTTTCTTATCGGAATTCTCCCATTCATTATTTACGATATAACTCATCGCTTTACTCAAACTGTTGGATTTCCTTTATGGATAATTAATAGAATTAGATTATTTATGGGGATTGCCTCGCCTGAAAAAGTGACTACCGGAAATATACCTGAGGCATTAATAAGAATCTATCAGCAAGTTACTGGAATAGTTTTTCCCGAAAGCCAACTAGTTGTAATTCTTTTTATTGCTCTATTTGGGTATTTTATTTATTCTCACAGATCTGAAGTACTTCGACTCAAAAATCTAAACCCCGTACTATTACTCCTGTTGTGGTTGTTTGTTCCATTGGTAGCATTTTTGATTCATGCGGCTCCGGGTGTTGCTTATTTCCCCTTGCTTTTTCCAGTCGTCATAATAAGCGCAAGCCTTGGAATATTTGCCTTTTACCAGAAGAATAGGAAATATATATTTATCCTTTTTGTCGTGAGTTTTTTGAATGGTTTTTTTCTCCTTACCAATAGTTACTACCTAGCGACTAAAGAAAATAATAGAGGGTTGCCGCCTTTCAACTATCAGTATGGGGTAGCTTACTCGATACAGGAGGATGCGGTTAGAAAAATTGTTAGTGATGCGAATGGTAGGGATTTCATGCTTAAGAGCGGCGGATTTTTGGGAACTCTTACAACAGGCCTTGATAACTATACATATTTAGCGTGGTATTTTCGTGGAAATGTTGTTGAAGGTTCAGTACTTTCCTATACGATTTATGAAGATATCAACGCAGTCAAAGATAAGAATTTATTGATATTTGATAACAATTTTATATTTGTAGAAAAAAATGAAGATAAATAAATTTTTCTTATTTTTAGCCATAGGATTTATAATTCTTTTTTTGCTGTTGTCTAATAATTTTATATATCTTCCTGTAGATATTCTTAATTACTTTCCGGCTTTTACTCTTGAAAAATGGATAAGGGTTCATAATTCACTGCTTGCTGATCCCGTGTTTCAATTTGAACCGTGGAGAATTTATGCTAAAAGCAGAATTTTAATGGGTGAGTTGCCTCTTTGGAATCCGTATAACGGTGCAGGAGTACCTTTCCTCGCAAATCCCCAGACAGGACTTTTCTACCCGTTGAATTTTTTCTACTACTTTCTGCCTACCCAATTAGCGCTTAATGTAATTCCTTTTGTAAAAATGGTTTTGATGGTTGGATTTACCTATATATATTTAAGAGTTTTGAATATCTCAAAACTTGCGTCTGTTTGCGGAGCAATCTTGAGTTTCTTTGCGGGGTTTACCGTTATGTGGATTTTGTGGCCGCATACAAATGTTTTTATTTTATTTCCGTTAATGCTTTTTATAACCGAGAGGATACGTATTGGAAAAAAAATAAATCGTTATTTGCTGCTTTTAGCAATTGTTTATTTCATCGGAGTTACCGGAGGTCATCCTGAGACGCTATTTCATGCAGGAATTTTACATTTTATCTATTCAATTATTAGAATCAAGCAAACAAGGAATTTAATTTTATTTTTTATCTTCGTTTTGCTAGGATTCTTATTGTCCGCTTTTTTACTGTTCCCATTTTTTGAGTATGTTTTTCATAGTTTGTTGATGGTAAATCGTTTTAACGGACCTGCTGGGTACTATCTTCCCATCCAGGGAATCTTCTATAATTTTTTCCCCTTACTCCTTGGTGCTCCACATCTCGAGTATTATAAGGCACTACCTGATGGGACTCATTTTCAAGAACTTGCCGGAGGCTTCTCCGGTATATTTGTACTGCTAATTGTAATTTTTGGTAGTGTGCGGCTGTTCAAACTAGAGATTGTGAGAATTTATGCTATTGGAATAGTTATTCTTCTTGGCATTGTATATAAAATATTCCCGTTTTATCTTGTTTCTGATCTGCCGATTATTAATTCTGTAGCCAACCACAGGCTTATTGGTTTTGTTGGGTTTGGAATTTCTATTTTATTGGCTGTGGTTGCACATAATATCACCGGCATTAGGTTAAATTCAAAAGTATATAAAAGACTTTTTTTGGCCCTATTTGTGTTATTGCTCGTTTCAGTTCCACTACTAACATTAAGTTTTATAATAGGAAAAAATCTATTCCCAGGGCAAGCAGAAAAGTTTTTACCTCAATTATTTAAATACATAAGCTTTTATTTCTATTCAACCGTGATCCTTATAATCCTTTTTCTTTTTATGTTGAAAAGGAATATGCAAAAAATGAGTATGTTTGTAATATTGCTTGCTATACTTTTGCAGAATGTCTTATTATTCTACAATTACGTAAATCTACAACCTACAACTTCCTACTATCCTGCACATGAATTAGTTAAACAACTTTATAAAATACCGAAGGGAGCAATTCTCCAGGTGGGAAATCTGAATTTTCCTCCGAATATTAATCTTGCGTATGGTTTTACAAATATACAAAGCGAAGACGCAATTGGGGTAGCAGATTTTCAAACAGCCTTTAGAAAAGCTTTTCCAACAAGAAATCACCTGGGAATTGTAGATAGGGTTGAAATTAATGCTCTTCGGGAGTTCGGAATTTCTTACGTTATTTCAGATTACAATCTGAACTCTAATATTATTAATGTGAGTAGTGGTGTTAATCACCTGTTTCCGATAACACAAAAACCTACAGTTCTGGATTTTTTAGGAAAAGGAAATACGTTTTCAGAAGTCCGGATATTTACCGCTACCTATAACCGGCAAAATTCTTGTAACTTTTTTGTTTCTCTCTACCAGGATGAAAGGATTTTATTTAAAAAGTCTATGGAGTGTCGTGATTTTCGTGATAATGCGTTTTACTCAATTCCTATGAGTGATGTTGTCCTTGAAAACGGCAAGAAATATAAATTAGAGTTTTCTTCAACTGCTCCAAACGCTGCTAATGCAATTGCCCTAAGAGGTGGGAGAAAGCCCTACATAGATATTCTTTCACGTAAAGATAAAAAATTTAAACTACTTTGGAATAAAGAAAATGTTTATTTGTGGGGAGTTCCTGGTGTGGAAAAAATTATTGGCGTTGAAAAATATAAAATTTTGAAGGATGATCCGGAGAAATTGAGTTTGGTCACTTATTCTTATAAAAGAACATCCATTTCGATTAAAAAAACAATGTATCCGGGATGGAATGTTTATGTTGATAACGCAAAAGTGCAAACCGAATCTCATTATTTCATGAAATTACAAATTCCTGAAGGAGCACATTATATTGTTGCGAAATACGAACCATTGTTATTTGTAATTGGGGTAATTTTATCAGGAGTTACTTTTCTGGCACTTATAATTTATTTTGCACGAAGTGAAAGAAAATTTTTACTTAAGAACCGAGCCGGTTTATATCGAGCATATCTCACCCAAGATAAAATCCTAAGACTTTATCTGCTTGGTTTTGCTATTGCTTTGGTAGTCTTTCTAATTCTATCGCAAATAAAAATTGATTTTGGTGATAGGGCTTTTGAAGGCATTAATTGGTACAGTGAAAATAAATATTCTCGAAGGCATGATCAATATTATTTTCTTATGGCAACAATTATATTTATTATTGTGCCAATATTAACTACCGTTTTTTACATATGGAAAAATTCTCAAAAAAAGAAAAAGTCATAATTACATTAATTATAGTTCTGGTGCCTTTGCTTTTAGGCTCACTATTTTTTATTACTCCTTGGTACGGAGACATCAATGTAATAGATGAAGGTCAAATGGGGGCTTGGGCCAATCACATGCTGCATGGGAAATTAATGTATAAGGACATTTACATAACTTACGGGCCATTTTATGTTTACCCAATTTATGTTATTTTCAAGCTCATAGGACCAGAAGCTTTTTATGTAAGATTATTTTACGGCAGCGTGGGCACAAGCCTTGGGATTGCTGCATTGCTTCTTTTCATATCGCGCTTTAATTTAAAAAAAATAATTTTCTATCCGCTTTTTATTCTCTTGGTTTTTATTCCTGGGGTAAGCATTAGGCAGGGAGTAATTTTCTTTTTTCTTTGGTTAATTTTAGAGCATTCAAATAGAAAGTTTCTTTACAATTTTTTATCAGGAATTACGCTTGCATGTTGTTTTCTAATAACTCCGGAAGCGGGAATTATTGCAGGTTTTGCGGTTTTTCTACTGTACGGTAAAAAATTGATATTTGATAAGAATTTAAAAACAGTTTTTTTGAGTCTTTTATCTTTTATAGCGGGGTTGATGGTTTTGTCCGGTCTGTTTGTGGCTTGGGCACAATCCGAGGGTTGGTTGGGATCATATATAAGCACCACTCGCGACGTACTCCAGTCTTTTTCGGGTAGCAATTTGCCTAACGGTAAAGGGTTTCCCAATCCTTTGGACTTTTTTGTTGCAAATTCTCCATCAATTGGATGGGTTAAATACATTGTATCCAAGGACATGCTACTTTATTACCAGTTTTTGCTTTTCATGATCTCCTTTCTTTATTTAGTTACTAGGAAATTATTGTCTACTTATGACAAGCGGGACAATTTATTGCTCCTTATTACACTGACAGGCTATATTCATTATTATTCTCTCGTCGGTAGAACCGGAAATTTTTTTCTCGCGCTTACACCGACTATAATTATTCTTGCCTATTTTGCTCAAAAGCTCTTGCTGGCGATTAAGCGTAATGGTACTAGGACACAGTTGGGTTTGTTAATTTTAATTTTACTAATAACAGGGCGAATTTTGTATATTTTTATTCCATCCCTGCAAAATCTAAAAGGGTTAACAACTCAATTTGAACGAAAGCAGCAATTCGAGAGATTGGGCCCAGTTACTATTTCTTTTGAACAAGAGGTCTACTTTCAGCTTATCCGAAATTACGTAGAAAGAAATACGACAAGGAATGATTATGTGTATTTCCTTTCTAATGAGCCAATTATGTATTTGTTGGTTGACAGGGTTAACCCTTCACGGTACGATTTGCCGTACATCGCGCATTCTCCGGAAAAGCGTTACGAACTCCTAAATGCTCTCAAATTAAATTCCCCAAAGTTGATTTTTTATGATACAGTATCGTGGCCGGTTGACGAAGTCAGTAATAAAAAAAGACTCCCGGAAATTATCGATTTTATAAATGATTATTACAATAAATCTTATATCGGTAATGGAAGAATTGAAGTTTATACATTAAAAGATGAAAAGTAAGATTGATATTATTCTTCCTGTTTATAAAGAGCAGGATAATATTGAGCGTGTCTTAATTGGCATAAAAAGACATGTTAAAACGAATGCAACAATTAACCTTGTTTTTTATTCGAAAAATGACCCTACTATTCCGGTGGTCAAAAAAATTCTCAAGCAATATAAAAATGTAAATATGCTTATCAGCCCGACTAAGGGACTTGCAGGGCAATTTAAGTATGGATTTAAAAAAACTACATCTCCTATAATTGTTATTATGATGTCTGATCTTTCCGACGATCCTAAGGATATCGATAGGATGGTAAAAAAAATTACTGACGGATATGATTTCGTATGCGCATCTCGATATATACAGCAGGGAAAAAGGAATGGTGGATCAATTCTTAAAGCCGCGCTTTCCTATTTGGGATGCGAGAGTTTGTTCATGCTTACAGGACTTAAGAGCCATGACGCCACAAATGCATTCAAGGCCTTTAGAAGAGAGATCCTTACAAAAATAAATATTGAAAGTGAAGTGGGGTATGAGTTGCCACTCGAATTGATTGTCAAAGCTCACTTGCTGAATTTTAAAATTACAGAGATACCTACGATTTGGACAGAAAGGGATACCGGCTATTCTAAGTTCAAATTGCTTTCATACATACCCAACTATCTACGTTGGTACATGTACGGCGTAAGGAAGCATTTGCTGAAGTTTTAAATCGCCTTTACTTAGTAGTATCGTATCTATGTGAATTACGATATTTTTGGTTTCGAAGAAGTAGGGTGGGAGTTAAGAATATTATCTCAATACGTTTTCCAGATAATGCTCATAAAAATTGACAGTGTAAATATCAAAAGGATAATTACTTTAATAATTCTAAAAAGCGAGAACAGTGGGCTTTTATCGGATTTGAATGAAACTATTTCAAGAAAAACATTTGCAACAATACCTCCCATGCCAATAGCGATTGCAAAGATTCCCAAAATTAAGTTTTGTGACATGGAATTTCCTACTGCCAAAACAAATGAAATTGCGAGAAGGTGAGAGACCTGAGGTTCGGACTTTCTGTAAATAATGTAGCAAAGAGCAAGCAAATAAATTAAATATACTTCAATGCCTTTTCCGAAGAAAATTCCTAGACTCGTGAATAGGAAACCGACAATCGAGCTATATATAATTATTTTCCATTGAGATTTTGATAAAAAATAAAAATATATTGAAGTGAGAAATAGAAGTATGATTATTAAATATCCAGGATTATTTCCTCCAAAATAAAAAATATCAGAATAGTTTCCGGTCAAACTATAAACGTAAAGCGGTGCGGACGCGACTAGGGCGCTTGAAATATAGGCTGCGATTTTACTCTTAGCATAGTACCCAATTGCTATAAAGACAGCTATTGAAATGGTGGTCTGCGCAAGTATCAAGCTAATGTCCTTGTAGTGAATGATCGAGAAAAGAGGTAAAACAATAGTAAACCAAAGTGGCGTAAGAATCATAATAATTCTTTTTCCAACTATTCCTTGTCCGGGTGATTGTCCGGGAAAGGTAAAATACATTTTTGCTATAGTCGAAATAACTTTAATGCCATCTTTAAGTGCATGAACACTTGATGTGCCAAAAAGCCTCTTTTTATAGGTAATTGGGACTTCTGCGACTCTTAAATTTAATTTTCCAGCCTTAACAATAACTTCTGCCTCATAACCGAAGTGGTTGGTTGATAACTGCATTTTTTTTAAAGAATCACGCGTAAATCCCTTAAAGCCAGCCATGATATCTGTTATGTGAATACCGGAGAAAAATATTGTTGTTTGTGACATTAGCCAGTTACCAAACAAATTAACGATGCTAACCGACCCTTTTTCAATATTTCCTTTGTCAAACCTGGTGCCCAGAACTACCTGGTAACCTTCATTCAATTTATCCAAAAACTTAGGAATATCTTTGACCTGAAATTGGTCATCGGCATCAATTTGTATAACGTATTTTCCTTTAGATTTTTGAATTCCTGCAATAAAAGCTCCGCCTTTTCCCTTATTCTTTTTTAACCTCACTACAATATCAGCGTTTTGTTTAGCAACTTTTACAGTTTGGTCTGATGAGCCGTCGTCGACAACAATAACCTCAAGATTTAGTATCTTTTTTAATTTCTTAAGTTTTAAGAGGACTTTGTTTATATTTCGCTCTTCGTTATAGGCAGGAATAATAATTGAAATTAATTCCTTATTCATTTCCTTTGTGCAATCATAATAAATGAATCGCCGATATTCAACGTGAAACTTAATTTCTGAAGTATTTTAATACTTGTTAGTCTTTTTTTAATCTCGCCAAAAAGCCCGTCGTTAAAAGGGATGCGGTCAATAATATAACTTACTGGAAAAGTTCTACCATAACTTTTAGTGTAAAGAACACGGAAGCCGTGTTTCTCAAGTAGATAGCGCAGAGTCTTTCTTGAATACAGTATTATATGCATACGAACAAGATACGGATATCTTTCTTTTAAAATTTTGGCAATTGGAGATTCTATATCCGGAGTGCCTATTGCTATAATACCGTTCTTTTTAAGAGATGTTTTTAAAATGTCAATTGTTTCATCCGGATTGGGTAAGTGCTCGATGACATCCCACAACGTAATGACATCGTAGAAAGATTTTTTTAGTTTGGCTGATTGGATTGTCTCTCCGACAATTTCAATTCCCCTACCTTTAGCAATCATTTTTGCCCATGTGGAAGGTTCGATCCCGTGAACTATTTTCCAGCCGGATTGTTTTGCGAGCTCCAGAAAAAATCCGGCAAAGCAACCCACATCCAGTATTGAATTACCCTTCTTATATTTCATAATTTTTGATAAATGTGATTGAGAAAGTTTTTTTCTATACTTTTCCGTAGAAAGATAGGTTTTATCGACAACATTCTTGTACCCGGCAATTAAAAGACGGAGATCCTCCGGAGGGTTTACGTAAACCAATGAGCAACTTTCGCATTTTACATACTGCCCGTGTTTTTGCGATTTATCCAAAGTGTTGAGTAGGCTTTGGGAAATTTTATTTGTATTCGTATCGTGTGCTGTGAGTGTTGATCTGTAAAGTACGTTGTATTTTTTTTCGGAACAAAGGGGACACTCGATAATTTTCATGTGATAAGATCTGAAATGTGTTAATATTCTAACACAAAAAAATATGGTATCGAAATCTTCATTTTTTATTGCAATAGCACTTTTTTGCACAGGTTTTTTATCCAGAGTTTTTATCGTAGAAAAGTTCCAATCGCATTGGGATGGACCCTTGTATTCAATTGCTGTACTATCTTACAATTTAACTCAAGCAACACCCCCAGTACCCGGATACCCTTTTTATATCGGGTTGGGAAAGTTTTTCAATATTTTTTTCAACGATCCACACATAGCACTGCTTTTTATAAGCGTAATATTCAGTGGGTTTGGTGCAGTTTCTATTTATTTTTTTGCAAAAAATGTTTTTAACAAAACAGAAGGCATTATTGCTGCTCTAATATTATTGTCTTCCCCAACTTTTTATTTTTTTGGGATTACGACATACGGTTATGTTGTTTTGCCTACAATCGTTTCGTTATTCGCATTAGCAACTTATAAAGCTTATGTAAAAAAAGAAAAAATAGTTTTACTGCCTTCATTGATGTTTGCGGTAAGTCTAGGCTTTCGACCGCAAGATATATTTTTCAATCTACCAATCTTTTTATTGTTTTTTTATCACTTAAATTGGCTCGATAGATTAAGATCCATGTGTTTTATTATTGTTGTCAATTTACTGTGGTTATTTCCAGTATCTCAAACCATAGGCGGTTTTGCTAACTACCTCCGCTTGTTGAAAGAATCGAGTACAAGTGGAGCATTTCCCGGTATTTCTCTTTTGATGAAAGGATTTGGGTATGACATTTTTGTTCTTAGAATACTGAGAGGTATTTATCTAACATTAGGCTTGGGTCTGGTTTTATTAACAGTGTATTCGGTGTTTGCTGTTATGCGAGAGAAAATATTTTTTAGACTGAATAGAACATTTATATTCTTTGTATTTCTAATGCTCCCTAATTTTATTTTCAACATTTTTCTTAGAGTAGAGCACGCTGGATACCAGTTTGCCTACCTTATCCCCCTGATTGTCCTAGTGTCTGCCGTTATCGTAAAAGTATCTAAAGGTAGTAAGAAAATGATATTTATTTTAACAACTATTATTATTGTTTTTAATTTGTATACTTTTTTTAGGGATCGTGATCCTGAATTTGTAAAACCCTATTCGCCATCATCATTTCACTACTCGGAGATTAGAAAGAATGATTATAAAATGGGGGAGAAATTCAAATATATAAATAACCACTACAGTCCAGCAGACACTATTGTTATCGTTGGCACACCTGAGCTGTTTCTGCCCGTAGCTTACCACCTTGAGAAATATATGATTTTTCAATTTGATATACTTACAACAACTGACCCTCGTTTTATTGAAGTATGGCGATTTGGATATAATTATAAATTTCCTAAGGTAAACCCAAGAAACAAAGAGTTTTTAACCCCTAAGCATATAAAAAATATAATACTTTTTGATGACGAAGCTGTTAAATGGAATATATCGGGGAATAAAATTGTTGATTTGGGAAAAAGTACATTCTTATCGTTAATAGACGTCAAAGAGGAGGAGCGATTTATCTATGGATACCAAAAATTCCAAAAAAAATAGTTTTTTGATAAAGGCAATTTTAACAATTCTTATTGCATGGCTAGGATTATCATTTATCAGAACAGTCAACAATTTCTCAAAGATACTGACCGAAGAGACCTCATGGATTGGAATGAACACTTATGAGAAAAAATCCAAACTATTTGGTGCGGATTATGTTTTCTTTGACTCGTTGAAGAACCAGCTAGCTTCCAGTTCTAACATAGTAATTTTCTCCAAGGATGCAAAGCCGTATCTTTTGGGAAGGTATATTCTTTATCCCATTAAAATTTACCACGCAAAATCATTGAATGAGGTTAAGAGTGTTATTTTAAATAAAAATGCTTCATTGCTTATTCTTTATAATGTTAGTAATGAAAGTAGGGCTGAGGTTTTGCGTTATTTGAAAAAACCAATTCGCGTGATTGACCAATTTGTGTCCGTAATTCGTCTATGAATATTGTAATTGTTTTATTTTTGTTAGTTTTAACTGTTTATTTTGGATATTCCATTATTAAATTTATGAGGTTGGAAGTGGGAAGCTTGTTTTTTAAATTTGCTCTCGGATTCGGGGTGGGTTTTGGTGCGATTTATCTATTGATGATTATTATTTATGCCATAGGTCTTGAGTGGAATGCCACGTTGATATTTTTTCCGATTTTTTTCATTAGTGCTTGCGGTTTCATTTTCTCATATAAGCATCATAAGAGGATTAATATTGCGAAGTTATCAGGTAAAAGTACTTTTCTATTTATTACAATCATTCTGCTTGTTGGATTTGTGTTATTTGAATCAACAATCCGTCCACTTTCTGCGTGGGACGGCTGGTCTAGTTGGCAAATGCGTGCCAAGGCAATGTATCTTGACCAAAAAATTACAACCGGACAATTTGCATATTTTGAAACGGAATATCCCCTTGCAGTGCCTTTGTATTCGGTGTTTGTATATGAAATTCTTGGAGAAGTTGATGATACGGCAATTCTTCTTGTGTCATTCTTTTTTTATGCAATGATTGGTCTTGCTGCTTTTTCTTTCCTTCGGGAAAAAACAAGTACAAATTTTGCTTTTTTAATTACTTTTCTGTTGCTTTCAACTCAAAATATTATCCGGCATGGTGGAAGGTATGAATCAGGTATGGCCGATATCGTAATGTCCTTTTTTGTTCTTATTACGATTATATTGTTGCACCTTGCTCTTGAGAAAAAAAGTATGATGAGTTTGGCGTTTCTTCTTTTTGTAATGGCTTTGACGTCTCAGATAAAAAATGAGGGAATAGTTTTTTCATCAATTGTTTTTGTTGTAATTTTGTACTATGCGGTAATTGGAAGAATTGCTAGAAATTGGCTTTTGTACCTCCTTTATATAGTTAGTATGCTGGTATGGCCTCTATTAAAAGAGATTTACGGTTTACCTGGTGGAATTTTAAGATCAACCCCTGTGTTAAGTGTAGGTATTTTTGTAGACGTAGCAAAAATACAGTTCTTACAATATCTCAATATTCAAAACTGGAATCTTGGATGGGTATATCTAATTACGTCCACTGCATATTTAATAGCATCAAAAAAAATCAATGGGGTAATTATAATAATTTTAGCTCAGCTTGTTGTGTATCTAATCATATTTCTTTTCAGCTCCGTTGACCCGGTTACTCATGCAGAAGGCATTACTGACCGTTTGCTGATTCATATTTTTCCGGCAGCAACGGTTATGATTTCCGTATTTCTATACCCGATGATAAAAAGACAGAGATTCTTAAATTAATTTAGTTTAGTATAGATGTTATGACAAAATATAAAGGTACCAAAACACTTGAAGTTTTGGAGGGTGCGGACAACTACAACAAATGGATTGCCTCATCGCTTATGCCACATGTTAAGTCTCCAGCTCTTGAGATTGGAGCCGGAACAGGTAACATTTCAGAGTATTTTACACATATTAAAGATCTAGTTCTTAGCGATAATGACAGTCAGCTTGTGAGAAAGTTGAGTGAAAAATTCAAAAAAAATGTAAATATTGCAGTTGAAGTTCTTGATGTGGCTTCGAATATAAGCAAAGTTAAACGTCAATTTAAAACAATTTTTGCGATTAATGTTTTGGAGCATATAGAAGATGATCTGAAGGCACTGCAAAATATGAACATGCTTCTTGAGAAGGGGGGGCGCGTTGTTCTTCTTGTTCCGGCAAAGAAATTTGCTTTTACGGATCTTGATAAAAATTTGGGGCATTTTAGGCGTTATGAAAAAAACGAGCTTCAAGAGAAAATAAAGCATGCAGGTTTTGAATTAGAGAAAATTGAATTTTTTAATTTTTTAGGCTTATTAAGCTGGCTAGTTCGCGATAGGGTGAGCCGCGGAGAAGAACATCTTAAAAAATCGCATGTAAAGTTATTCGACTTTATCGTGCCAATTCTTAAAGTAATCGAGCCGAAGAGTAGACTTCCAATTGGTATTTCGTTAATAGTGGTTGCGAGAAAAAAATAGTTTGTTTTGTGATGAGCGTTATTATCCCTCTGCCTAGGAATTAAAAGGTAATTATTTTTTGTAAGTGGTACGCGCTTTTTATTGTTTTTGTTGATTTTTCAACGTTTGATTGGTTACTTATTTATTTAAAGGTAGGTAGTAAATATGGGAATTATTCGATTGCTATTAGCTATAAGTATTGTTTTTGCTCACGCTGGAAGACCTTTCGGATACGAAATAATAACCTCGAAAGTTGCGATTCAATCATTTTATATAATTTCAGGATTCTATATGACGCTTGTTCTCAACGAAAAGTATATATTTGGAAAAGATAGTTACAGAATTTTCATAATCAATCGATTTCTCAGAATTTATCCAGTTTATTGGATTGTGTTAGTACTGATATGTATTGAGATTTTCATTCATTGTGATAGAAATATTTTATATTGTTTTAACTATCCCGTAAGTAGTTCTTCAATAAATACTGCCATAAGTTCTCTTCAATATTTCTTAAAAAATATTTTTCTCTTTATATCTGTTACGTACTTTACTCCAAGTAGTCTTTCGTTTGGATTTTTCTTAGTGCCTTTTTCTTGGACGTTAGGAGTGGAGCTGCTCTATTACTTGATAGCACCTTTTTTTGTCAGAAGAAAACTCAAGATAATTCTTATACTTATTTTATTGAGTTATATTACTAGAATTCTCGTATTTAAGTACAATAATCTTGAGTCTGAGGGTTTTGTATATCTTAACATGTGGTTTTTGCCGTCCGAGCTTATGTTTTTCTTATTCGGTACGATTTCGTATAAAATATACGTTCAAATTCGAAGAATGACGATTCCAAATTATATATATGCATTGAGTTCAATGTTTTTAGTATTATTTACGCTGATGTTTTCCTATATTATTCAATTATTTCCCCAGGGGGAGGGAATTGTCGGTTGGTTATATTATTTAAGCGTACTGTTAAGTATTCCTTTTTTGTTCAACTATACTAAAATGAATAAATTTATTAATTCTTTCGGAGAATTATCCTATCCGATTTATATTTCACACTCGTTGATGATTTTATTATTACCGATAGGTTTGGTTGGAGTAGATAAAAATGTATATCCTTTATTTGTTTTATTCTTAACAATTATTTTTTCCTTCGTCTTGAGAATGTTAATTGAAATTCCAATTGAAAAGATTAGGCAAAAAAATCTAAGAAGGAAATATAATTGACCTGTAACAATCCCTTAATTTCCTTTTGAATAGTGTAAAATATAGTAATGCAAAATAAGTTATCGGTGGTTGTTCTTACTCATAATGATGAATTAAGAATTGTTGATTGTCTTGAATGCTTGTCCTTTGCTGACGAAATCATAATAGTGGATGATAATTCTACGGATAGAACAATTGATTTGGCCCGTCAATATACGAACCTTATTTATAGGAGAGAACTTCAGGGAAATTTTGCAAGCCAGAGAAATTTTGCTCTTAATTATGTACACAACCCATGGGTTTTGTATGTAGATTCTGACGAAATTATTTCGGAAAGTCTTAAAAATGAAATCCTAACAAAAATCAAAAGCGGTATAGCTAATGGTTATTTTTTGAAGAGGTTAGATTATATGTGGGGAAGAAAGATTATTCACGGTGAGGCGGGAGGAGTAAGACTTATGCGCCTTGCAAAGAAGGGATTTGGTAAATGGCACGGAAAGGTACATGAGACTTGGAAAATTGGGGGAAGAAAGGATGACTTGGAAGCCAGTCTCTTACACATACCTCACCAGTCAATCGCAGATTTTGTTAGAGAAGTGGACTCTTATTCAACACTTAGAGCTGATGAACTCTTCGACAATGGAAAAAGGAGTTCGGTTGTTACAATTTTTTTATATCCCGTTGCCAAATTTGTTGTAAATTATTTTTTTAAGCATGGTTACAAGGATGGTATTCCGGGTTTTCTCTACGCAATGCTTATGAGTTTTCACTCTTTCTTAGTGAGAGGAAAACTTTATTTAAGATGTAATGAAAAGTAGGCAGGATTATTTTTTGAATTGGTGGCAGGCCAGTCTTTTGGTTTTTTTGGTTGCTATGGCTGTAAGAATGGCAACTCTTAACCAGATGGGGAAAACATGGGACGAACCAGCATACGTTGAAACAGGCTACCGTTATATTCAGCTCGCAAGCAAATTAAACTTTCATGACCCTTTTTGGTATATACAATCCGATCACCCGCCATTAATTCGATACGTGTACGGATTGGCTGCGGTTCTTGACATAAAGGGAGTTGATAAAAATGGGAATACCGAATTTTTCTACAATTATACTTATCCGCGACTAATTTCTGTGATACTCGGCTCGTTATCTGCTGTATTTGTTGTACTTATTGGTTTTAGATATTTTTCTGCGCATATAGGGTTTTCTGCAGGATTGATTTTTGCATTAATACCTTTTTTTATAGGACTTTCTCAACTTGCAACTCTCGAGAGTTTTATAATGTTCTTTTTTGCGGGGGCCATTTTCTTTTATCTAAAACTAGTGCACCTGAGTAAACTCAGATACGCATTTTTATGTGGTATCTTTTGCGGACTTTCGATGCTTGTCAAGCAGT
>JAUSNA010000025.1 GCA_030645455.1 Candidatus Levyibacteriota bacterium
GGTATTTGATTCAAAGACACGAAAAATGTTAGGTATCAAAAGTCAAATGATGCCCAATAGAGCGGGGGAGGGTGCCGAGGACATTATTAAATTTGGAGTTGCATCTTTTTATAGTGGTACTTCAATTATGGTCAGGAAAAGTGCAATACCAAGCTATGGGTTTGATGAGCGTATCCCTACGGTTTCCGATTGGAAGTTTACAATTGATTGCCTCGCCAACGGGGGGGAATATGGATGTATAGATGGAATCTATGCTGGCTACAGGAAGCATGGAGGGAGCATTACTGATTTGCATATGGATATGATTTTTAAGGAGTGCATCATTACCATTTGATTGCTGGAAGCTCAATACTCAAACTACTTAACTGCGTGCAAGGAAATACGTTCAAAAGTCTTTTACAAAACAGGAAATTATTTTTTAAAAAAAGGCGATAAAACTACTGGGATGAGATATTTATGGGCATCAGCTAGTGTTTCGCCATTAATACATGGACTTTGGCGTTACCCGCTATTTTTTTTGATAGGTTATTTGCCAATTAGCATGTTAGATAGAGTGCGAAACATATATCGTTTCATCAAGTATCGAATAGTCAAACAGACAGCCTATTATTGAAATTGAACGAAAACATGCTCAAGTATAACTATAAGTCTCTTCAAGCATTTTTATTATCATTGATTGCAATGCGCTATCTTTTGCATTTTACGCCTATTGTTGGATATTCCGATTTTTATGCCAATAGTGCTAAAGCAATTACTTTTATTTCCATGTTGATTTATTTTAATCATCTAAAGCAGCTGAATTTTAAGAAGCAGCCTTTTGAGGAAATAATATTGATCACGATAATGTTTTTTTTCGTGTTTGTTTTTGTGGTTAAATTTGATCTAATAAATTTTGCTTCATATATGGCATTCATGTGGTCAATGTTTTTAATTGTTACATCTTCAAGAGAAATATTAAACCTAGCATTCGGGTATTTTAGAACAATATTTGTGATTACTCTGATTCCGAGCATACTGCTGTATCCATTAATTGCAACAGGTCTATCACCCGTTGGTGAAATAGTACCTATTCATGAAATAAAAGAACAGCTAGGGTGGTATTACAAAAACTATTTATTTTCATTTCAGCTAATTGATTACTTTCATCAAGATGGGGCGTTGTTTTATCGCATGAGTGGGCTTTTTGATGAGGCCGGTGTTGTTGGTACGTTTTCAGCACTTTTTTTGATTGTGGATAGATACTCAAAAAATATGACAAACGCAATTCTTATTGCCGCAGGTTTTCTTTCTTTTTCATTCGCGTTCTATGTGATGACCTTAATCTATTTTTTATTTTCACTAAAAATTTCGAAAATATTGGCTGCAGCACTTTTCGCTCTTCCTTTGTTCTTTGTTTTACAATCGAACTCGTTTGTACAGGAAAGATTGTTAGATCGCTTTTCGGTTAGCGAAGGGAAATTTGCTGGTGACAACAGGGCAAACGAAGAGTTTGATAGAGCTTATACAAACTTTATTGATTCATCTCAAATATGGATGGGGGTTGAGAATCAAGACTCGTATGCCATGGGGGCTGCATCTTGGAAAAATTTATTATGGGATTACGGGATTATTGGCAGCACTTTATTGTTATTGTTCTTTGTACTCTATGCTACATCTAACGTAAAAGGCGACTTAAAACTATACTGGCCTTTTTTGGCTATATTCGCCCTAAACATTTATCAGCGGCCCCATGTTTTTGATCCTGCGTATGTTCTGATTTTTGCTTCAGGCATTGCTTATATCGCGGTTAATCACCACACCAAGCAACCATCGCCTGTCGCACTTCGAACTTGAATGCGCCATATAAAGACTATCCAAATGAAACTAAATAGCATGGTTTCTATTGTGAATGCGCCAAGACTTACAAGTTGTATGATTAAATTAGCTACGGAGATGCAGGAATTATCCAAAAATACTATAGATTTTTGTATTTCAAAGGCAAACGCTTCATATTTTTTAAAGGATTATGAGCAGTCAGTATCATGGATTTATTTTGCTTCAACTGTTGCGTGGACTATTCACCCAGGCTATTTCTACAGTAGAAAGATGGAAGATCTGTTGAGCCATATCTCAACTGATTGTTTTTCAAATTCAGAATTACCTCATTCAATTGAAACACAATATCAACCAGAAAATTGTGTTGTACATATTGTTAGTACGGTATCAGGTACTGGTGGGCATTCGCGAGTGGTCGAAAAGTGGATTAAAAATTGTAAAGTTTTTTACCCTGAACAGACACACTCCATTTGCTTAACCCAGCAACGCACAACAGAATTGCCAGATTGGATATTGACTTTAGTCGATGGCGTGAGTGGGCGAATTTCTGTTTTGCCTAATAATCAAGATTTTTTGGTCAAGGCAGCGCTGTTGCGAAAAATCTGTAATAAAGCAAATTTGATTGTGCTTCACATTCATCCTAATGATCCAGTTGCCAATTTGGCTTTTTCTTGTTCATCCTTTACAAAAAAAATATTATTTTTTAACCATGCTGATCATGTGTTTTCCCTTGGTGGGATGATTAGCGATGCCATCGTGGACTTTAGACTTTCTGGGAAACGAGTTACTAAGGCGAGACGATTATGTTCAAAAAGCTTTCTACTTCCCATCCCCTTAGTTGATGGGTACAAAAATGACCATGACTGTAATCGAATTGAGCAGAGGTTGCATGCAAGAAAGTCGCTAGGTTTGGATTTAGGTTGCCGAATTATTCTCACTATCGGCGATGAGTATAAGTATAAGAAATCATTGGGTTATGATTTTATAGACTGTGTTAGGCGGATTTTTCGAAAAGATTCATCAGTAATAATAATTGGGATAGGACTGCCACCAAAAAATTGCTGGAAGTATTTATCTGAGGAGTTTTATGGTCGATTTGTACCCTTGGGTAGAATTAAGGATAGGAGTATTTTAGAGCAATATTATTTGGCTGCTGATATCTACATGGAGGGATTCCCTTTTAG
>JAUSNA010000026.1 GCA_030645455.1 Candidatus Levyibacteriota bacterium
GGGAGTCCAACGGAGGAGGAGACCTATTTGTATGTTAAAAATGTTCTTAGCTCTATGTTGAAGTCAACGGCTTCAAAAAAAGCAGTTATTATTTCAGGTGGTGTTGCTAATTTTACAGATGTCAGAATCACCTTTAAAGGAATCATCCGAGCTTTAGGGGAGGTTTCGGATAAATTAAAACAACAAAATACCAAAGTATTTGTAAGACGCGGAGGTCCACACCAGGAAGAAGGGCTTTTACTCATGAAAGAATTTCTTGAAAAAAACGATCTTTTGGGAGAGATTCATGGACCTGAGATGGTATTAACAGATATTGTAAAACCGGCACTTGAATATGTTAGTTAAAGCACTAAGCACTGAATTCGAAGTACGAAACAAATTTAAAATATCAAATTATAATGTTTGAAATTTATTATTTAGATAATTAGAGATTGTTTGGAATTTCGATATTAGGATTTAGGATTTAGAAAATATGAATATACAAGAATTAAGAGTTTTGGAACCAAAAATAGTGAGTATTGGATATCATCCCGGGATCATCCAGTCTGTTCTGGATTACGATTTTTTAATCGGCAGATCTACACCATCAATTGTTGGACTTGTTGCCTCGGGAAGAAGGTATGCACGGTTCTTTTTTGGAAGAAGGGAATTACTTATTCCCGTTTTTGCTTCGCTTTCAAAAATTCCAAAAAAGACGAAGGATCAGGCAAATATGTTATTGAATGTAAGTTCGGGGAGAAGAACTCTTTTATCAACTATTGAAGCCATCGATTTTTTCCCGAATCTTAAAATTGGTACGATTTTTGCAGAAGGCGTCCCTGAAAAACATGCGATAGATCTTTTCGAGTATGCAAAAGATAAGAATGTAACACTTATTGGTCCTGCTAGCGTTGGTCTTGTTATTCCAGGGGTTGTGAAATTGGGGGCAATTGGGGGAATTTCTCAAAAACAAATAGTATCATCAGGCATTCTTTCGGGTGGAGGGGTTTGTGTACTATCAGCATCGGGAGGGATGGTAAATGAGATTATCAATGTTGTAAATGCTACGCACAATAAAGTGAGTTTCTCTCTTTCCTTCGGAGGGGATAGATTTCCACTTCTAGAACCCGTTGATGCATTAATGGCGGCACAAAGCGATGAGCAAACACAAGCAATTGTGTATTACGGAGAGTTGGGTGGTGAGGATGAGTATAAATTAGCAAAACTAATAGAGATAGGGCATATTACAAAGCCCGTTATATGCTATGTTGCTGGGACAATTTCCGACCTTTTTGAGACCCCTCCGCAATTCGGACACGCAAAGGCAATGGCAGAAACAAAAGTTGAAGGGGCAAAGGAAAAGCGCCAAGCGTTAAGTCTGGCGGGAGCAAAGGTACCTGAGAGTTTTTCTAGCTTTGTTGGAATGATACAAAATCTTCCTGAGTTCGGTTTTACGCACGCATCTGGTACAATTGAGAATATGGACGATAGAAAACACGCACTTATTTCATCTAGTATTTCAAAAGACGTTGATGGGGACATAAAAATCTTAGGTGAGGATCTTTTACCATTTGCAAAAGACAATTCATTCGCAAAAATTGCTGCCTCACTTTTTCTTGGTCACAAAATAAATTCTCCTGATACTGAAGAATTGGTAGATTTTATTTTAAAAGTTAGTGTTGACCATGGACCATATGTGAGTGGGGCTTTGAACACAATTGTGAGTGCAAGAGCGGGAAAGGATTTGGTAAGTAGTCTTGCGACGGGTCTTTTGACAATCGGACCGCGCTTTGGGGGTGCATTAAATGAAGCGGCTCGTAATTGGTTAACTGGCGTATCTGATGGGAAAAGCGCACATGATTTTGTTGAAGAATATGCATCAAAGAAAATCTATATACAGGGGATAGGGCATAAAAAATATAGAATTGACATGCCGGATCCAAGAGTTGTGGAACTTAAGACTTATTCTGAAAGACTGGAGAAAAAGAGATTTATAAATTTCGCACTTGATGTTGAGAGAATAACAACCGAGAAAAAAGGGAATTTAATTTTAAATGTTGACGGTGCAATAGCAGCTTTACTCTTAGACTTTCTTTCCGAAAAAGAAGGATACAGCGATGAACAGCTCAACGAATTGGTAACTCAAGAATTTTTCAATGCTCTTTTTGTGCTTTCCCGATCTGTCGGATTTATCGCCCACTTTTTGGATCAAAAAAGACTTGATGAAGGACTTCTGAGACTCGCAGAAAGTGATGTAGCTGACGCTTCACAATAATTTTCAATTATTAATTTTCAATTTTAAATCAAATTATAATTATTTAAATTTAAAACATTTAAAATTCATTGATAATTTATAATTCTAAATTTAAAATTTAATGTAATGAATATATACAATAACGTCCTACTTTCAACAATTCTCTGGTATCAAATTGGTGGGGTAGCCCGTTATGTACTTGATGTAGCATCAAGAGAAGAGCTTTATGATGCTTTGGAATTTGTAAAATCCAATAAAATTACTAAAGTGTTTGTTCTTGGTCTTGGATCCAATCTTCTATTTCCGGATGAGGGGTTTGACGGCGCAATAATAAGGTTTTTAATGCAAGAAGATGGGAAAGGTATTCAGCTTTTTGAGAATAACATTGTTGATAGTTTTGCCGGTGAATTTTTAGATAGTATCATTCATTTCGGGTTTGATAAGGGTTTGGTAGGTCTAGAGTGGGCAGGAGGTCTTCCCGGGACGGTTGGCGCCGCTGTAAGAGGTAATGTAGGTGCATTTGGCGGAGAGATAAAAGATGTTTTTGTTAAAGCGCATGCTATCCGTTGGTTTGGTGATGGGGACTATGAAGAAGTAACACTTAATAATGAAGAGATGAAATTCTCATATAGAACAAGCAGAGTAAAAGAAGAAAAACTAATTGTCGTAAGTGCACAATTTCAGCTAAAGCAAGCAACTCCCGAAGAGTTACTTGCCGCGCGCGAAACATATTATGCAAATATTACATATCGTCAGGATAAGCACCCTCTTGATTATCCTAACTGCGGGAGTGTTTTTAAAAATATTTCAAAAAAAGAAGAGGTTGAGAGGATTTTAGAGTCATGGCCGGATGTTAGAGAACTCGTTGAAGGTAAATGGCATGGAAAAGTAAGCATGGGATACGTAATTGATAGGCTTGGGTTAAAAGGCCAGCAAAATGGAGCCGCGCAAATAAGCGAAAAGCATCAGAATTTTATAGTAAATAAGGGCGGGGCAAAAGCTCATGAGGTAAAGGGACTTATCGCAGAAATAGAAGAAGAGATGCAGGAATCATTTGGATTTACTCCCGAAGTTGAGGTAGAAATAATTTCATAATGGAGGAAATTGAGCAAGCAGATTCGGATAGAGTATCAACTCAGACGATTCCAAGAAGGGGATTTTTCAAGCTTGTTAGTGGTCTGGCAGCTGGAGCAATAGCAAGTGAAATCAGCAAGAAGACCGGTAATGTCTTGGCCACTAAAGAAATCGATAAACCGTCTGCTTTATGGGGGAAGCTTGTAAATTCCGAATTAAGTAATGATATTACAAGATCTGCATTCTTCTTCGCAGGGCCCCCAAACCCTGATTCTTTGCTTCAGAATTTACACCCGAATATCGAATGGAGAGACGATTCAATTGATGAAATTTTTAATAATTTAAAAAATACAGGTATAAATAGCATTGATCTTTCTTGGTGGGGATATAATGACGAGTTTAAGAAATATTCGCCCACATTGTGTACTGACAAGGTTATAGAACAAGTATTCGATGAATGCGAGAAGAGAAAAATGCTTGTATCCCCAGTGCTGGAGGTATCTCCCGAATTTGAATTCTGGAAAGATTATCCTTATGATACGGCAAAATTAGAGGATAGGATTGAATATTTTGTTGCAAAATATGGAAGCAAGGATAATTGGCAGAAAATGTATGACAGGAAAGGTGAGTCGCGACACGTCATAAAGCTTATTGAGACAATTCATGGAGCAAAAATTGATCCTGTTGTATTTGCGCAAGGTTTTGATAGAGTTGCAAAAAATATTTTTGAAAAAACAGGTGCTAAGGTAGGATTTGTTATAGACCCCACTCCTCTTCCGGTCGGAGGATCGCATGAGGGCCCCGACCCTGGGACTTTAAAGCATACGGAGTCTTTGCTTGCTGTTAATCCCTACAATCTTTTTTCTGATGGGGTAACAGAGAACGAGAGGATTATGAATGCCGAGAAAACCCTTGCTTTTTGGCACGATTCGGGAATACCGGTGATAGCGTCAATTATCTCGGGTTTTGATGATACACATTTTAGGACCCCTGGACAGAAATATGGATACAACGAAGAATGGTATTCAAAGATTGCGGAACTTGCCAGGAAATATCACACGGCCGGTATAAGGTTGGATAACTGGAACGCAGTAACCGAGGGAAGTACTTTTGCGTCAACAGAAGAGCATGGAACCAAAGGAAATGATTTTGCCAAGGCATTGTTGCTTGAGAAAACATTCAATCCCGTTTCTAAAATGTATTCCTATCACCTAGGATCTGTTGCGAAAGACTAAAGACGAGTTATTGATTGAGTTATAATAAGCAAATTATGGATGGAAAAGTGGTTTATCAAGGCAAAACAAAAGAGGGTAAAGAATTCGAAATAAGGTATCCAAAGAAAGATGATGCTACTACTTTGTGTGACTATATAAACGCCTTGTCACAAGAAAGAACTTATATTAGGTTTCAGGGAGAAATTATAAAGGTTGAAGATGAAGTCGAGTTTATTAATTCCCAATTAGAAAAAATTAACAATAATAATGGAGTTTTATTATTAGTTGTTTGCGAAGGAGAGATAATTGGTTGTTCTGGGGTTGAAATGAAGGATAAAACCGAAAGCCACGAGGGCGTATTGGGAATTTCTATTGCAAAGGATTTTAGAGGTGAGGGGATCGGCAAAAAATTTATGGAAGCTATTTTGAAAGAAGCTCAAGACAATATTCCTCAATTAAGATTAATAACTTTAGGCGTTTTTGGAGATAATGATTTGGCTTTAAATATGTATCCAAAGTTTGGTTTTGTAGAGTATGGTAGACTTCCCGGCGGATCATTGCACAATGGAAACTATGTAGACCATATTTGTATGTATAAGAAGGTAAGGTGAATAATTTACAGTTTTTGGATGTGAGTTTTCTTAAAGCTGTCGGGATACTTTAGTCCATAGCCAAATACCCTATCCATTCCCACGTGAGCGAGCATAATTATGCCAAGCTGTTGAATTAGTATTTGATTCATGACAAAACCAAAAGTAATAATCAAAAATGCTGTAAAAAAATTATGCACAATATTGTAAGTTATGGATCCGATTTTTTTATTTTTGAAATATCCAATCATTGAAATATCGGGTAGCAATATTAATAGGAGAAATACAATCCAATTTCCCTCAACTAAAGTGTAAAAGAAGAGTGAAGCAATAAGAACCGCCAATCCTTCAAGTTTTGTTATTAACTTTATCATTTTACTTAGGTGCGTTATCTAGACTTTGCCAGAGGATACGGCAAGCGTAAGTGCGGTATGGACTCCATTTCTTTGATAATTTTATGAGTTTTTCATTTGTAGGTTTTTTAATTCCATAAAGCTTTATCATCGCATTTTTGAGCCCCAAGTCTCCTACCGAGAAAACATCGGGACGAGCAAGAGCAAACATCAAAAACATCTCAGCACTCCAAATTCCAATTCCTTTTACTTTAGTTAGGTTTTCAATAATCGTTGTTTCGTCAGCATGTTCAAAAGTATCAAGAAGTAGTTCTTTACTTCTGACCTTTTCGGATAGGTCTTTGATGTACTCGATCTTAGGGTATGAGATTCCGCATGCTCGTATATCATCATCTTGAAGTTTAAGAATTTGATCTGCACTGATTCCCTTTTTAAAAAGCTTCTCAAATCTACCAAATATTGTCGAAGCCGCCTTGACTGATAGTTGTTGACCTACTATTGCTCTGACAAGTCTAATGAAGTGATTCGAAGATTTTTCAAGAACTATCGGGTCAATACTTTCGGCTAATTCATACAATAAAGGATCGGTTTTCTTAAAATGTCTGAGCGCGTCTTCGTACATACAAGTATTGTACAACAGAATTACGAATTTCGATTAATGATAGAATAATAACAAGACGGGATATATAATAATTAGTCATTGTCTATGGAGTTATTCAAAAAGCAGAACCCAAGGCTCACTTTCTCAATTGCAGACATTCCATTGGGGATAGCTCTTGAAGAGTATTTTTTGCTGGCATCGCATTTAAAAGTTGATGGCCTTGAGTTAGTTGTAGGTTGGAAAACGCGGTTTAACATGCGTAAGGTCGCTCGTCTCTCGAAAAGATATAACGTTCCAATTCTTTCAGTGCACCAGCCTGCGTGGTCGGTTGCCGGCTTTTTTAATGATGCGGGGGCATTTAAATTTGCACAAAAGTTCAATTCGGTTTTTGTTGCACACCCGTTAGTCAATCAGCACATAAATTCACCAAAATCAAAAGTGTATTATAAGTGGTTATTTGAGATGGGGAAAAAATATGAGTTGGATATTTTAATAGAAAATATGACAAATATTTATCAGCTTATGCCACTTCTGCATTATGTAAGTAAAAAACACCACGATAGCGCAACCGATCTTGGTTATTTTGACACCATATGCCGGAAATATAATTTTGGCTTTACTTTGGATATCTCTCACCTAATGGCCCCTGAGCCTCAGAAGGCTGTGGGATTTACCGAGCTTTGGCCATACCTTAGAAATATTCATTTGTCCGATTTTACCAAGAAGCGTGAGCATATGGGATTGGGAGATGGGTTGCTTAACTATGAAAGCTTTCTTTCCTATTTGAGGGAAAAAAAGTATAACGGACTCATCAATCTCGAGCTTTGCCCACGAATTTTGAATGCCCGCGAGAAGTACTACAAAGACATCGCCAAGTCGGTCAAAATTGTCCGCGAAGCCTTCGCTTAATTCTTGACATATAGCCCCATTTCCCTTAATACTTAATACTATATACTTAATTCTTATTGATTGGGGGTGATTTTATGGCAAACAAAAAAAATTCGGTAAAAAACAATGATATGTCTATGAAAATTATGCTTGCAGTGGCGCTTTTAGCTGCTTTTGTAGGTGGTTATCTGGTTGCCCGTGCAAAGTATAAGCCTCAAATAATGGAGCTTACAAAAATGGTAGCCAATAAAGATGAGTCAATTCTTAGGATGAAGGCCGACGCTAACAAAGTGATTATGAAGGATGGAGAAATGTGGTTAGTTGAAGACGGAATTGTAAAGCCAATGGAAAATGACATCATGATGCCAAATGGAAATAAAGTTATGGTTGATGGCAAAGTTATTGATCCTGACGGGAAAGAGACAATGATGCAAAATGGAGATGCAATGGATATGGAAGGCAAAATGATGCCTAACGGAGGGGTAAATATTGATACCGACACGCGAAGTTTTTAGGGTCAAGCTCTGAATTAGGGAAGGGTTGTCTCTTCCCTAATTTATGTGTATTTCTAAAGTATCTCAAAAAATAATTTGAGAGAGGTGCAGTTACGAGTATTTTTTAAGAAGCTGTACCAGTGCTTCTTCACTCCAGGAGAGGCCACTAACTTTATTCTCCCGTTCTTTGTGTGTATTGAAATGCGGGACAAGAATCTTTTTTGAGTAGGTTTTGATGACGGTCGGGTGAATATAATAATTCCTGCAAACAGCCGCTGTATTGTTAAGATGATCTGCGACACGTTTGATTGTTTCTTTAACGTTTTTTTTAATTTCAGAGGGGCTAGAAGCTTCTCCAAGACGATAAAAAATATGAGACGATAGATTAGTTGCACCCCACGTGCGAAAATCCTTTGCTGTAAAATCGTCATTAGTAATTTCCTTTAAAAAGTCATTTACATCTTGAGAGTCTATAACGTGTCGGGTACCGCTGTCGTCGATGTATTGGAAAAGTTCATATCCGGGTAGTTCGATACATTTTTTAATTGTTTTTGCAATTGTTGGGTTTGTAACTTCTATTAAATTTTCTACACCACTCTTTCCTCTAAATCGGAGTACTATTTCACTCCCATGAACTTTTACATGCTTATTTCGAAGAGTCGTGAGTCCAAAAGAATTATTTTCTTTTTGGTATTCTTCGTTACCAATTCTGATAAAAGTATGTTCCAATAACCATATAACTGTCGCAATAATTTTGCGCTTGTCGAGTCCTTCAAGCTTCATGTCATAAGATACTTTCTGGCGAATTTGGGGAAGAGAAAGACCGAAGTCGATCATTTTAGAAAATTTATTTTGTTGTGTTATTTTGATCCAATCCTCGTGGTATTTATATTGTTTGCGACCCCTATCATCAATACCTGTCGCTTGAAGATGCCCATTGGCAATGGGTGAAATCCAAACGTCTTTCCAGGCTGGGGGAATTACCAAATTTCTTATCCGCTCAAGTGCTTTTTCACTAGTTATTTTTTTACCCTCTATATCGTAGTAGGAAAAGGTATTGCGGTTTTTCTGCCGAAAAAAACCTGGAATCGCATCCGTAATATAGCGAAGAGATTCATTCCTCATTTCCTTGAGGACTTCTTTGTCCAGGTTTTCCATAAGATAAATTCTATGTTAAGCGTACAGTATTTGAGGTAAATCTACAACAAACAGCAATTTTATATATTAGTGTTTATTTATGAACTGTAAAAAAATGAAAAAGTTGTAGCATAAATTGCTACAGGTTTTTCAAGCTCAAAGTTGCAATTACTAGTGGTAAATTACTATAATTAACACTATCTGTAGAACTTATATGTAGGTTTCCCCTGTATGGAGAGAGCAAAGCAATACTTTGAACCGCTCTTTTTTAACCTCGCGTTACGAGTAGGATTTGTCATCGCTATAATGATCGGAATGATAGTTTTTGTTACTCAAACATCAGTTAAAGCTCACTCAGAATCCGACGTTAAGTATAAACAGGAAAGTATTTTTGCGGGTGCAGGACTATCGGCTCGTGCACAGAACGAACTACCTGAAACAAACCCAAGTCCTGCCGGATTAGATGAGGATGTAATGCAACCCGTTTCTATGAGCTTTGACATAGATAAAGTTACACCTACTCCTACGCCTGTAATAGCACCCGAAAGTGATGATATATGGATAAGGCTTGCTCAATGTGAATCAAAACAGAATTGGAGCATAGACACCGGTAACGGGTATTATGGTGGACTTCAGTTTTCATTGGGTGCCTGGGCGTCAGTAGGGGGACTCGGAAAGCCATCAGATGCATCTAAAGACGAGCAAATTGCAAAGGGAAAGCTACTCCAGCAGCGGCGCGGTTGGGGAGCATGGGGGGGTTGTGCTAAAAAACTTGGCCTCAATTAACCTCGCTGTGATAGAATAGGCACAGGATGGATAAGCTAATTTTTCTCGATACAGAAACAACAGGAATAGATCTTCTGGTGGACCGGTTAATACAGGTTGCCTACAAGCATAAGGATACAATTACTTCTTCCTACTTTAAGCCGCCTGTTCCAATTTCCGTTAAATCGATGAGTATTTCTCACATTACTAATAAAATGGTGGCAGATAAAGAAGAATTTTCAAATTCGCAAATGAAAAAAGACCTTCAAGAACTGTTTGTTGATAATATTCTGGTTGCTCACAACGCCGGATTTGATATTGACATGCTCTACAAAGAAGGTGTTAAGGTGCCTAAATTTATTGATACTTTAAAAGTTGTGCGGTTCTTGGATGAGGATAACGAAATTCCCGAATACAGTCTTCAATACTTGCGCTATTTTTTGGACTTTGATATTGAGGCTACAGCCCATGAAGCTGTGGGGGATGTATTGGTTTTGGAAAAATTATTTGAATATTTATATAAGCGAATGTTTCAAAAATCCCAGGACACAAATTTAGTACTCGAGCAGATGATAGATATCTCAAGTAAACCTTTGCTTTTAAAACTTTTTAATTACGGTAAGCATAAAGGAAAAAAAATAGAGGAAGTGCTTTCATACGACAAGAACTATTTAGAATGGATGCTTGAGCAAAAACTCAACAATGAGTATCATGATGAAGATTGGATATTTACTTTAAAATACCACTTAAAGATTAGTTGAGCTTTACCTTTTAAGGTTTATAGTATGGTAATGGAGTCTGATTTCAACCGTGCGAAATTGATTGCAACGCTTCTTGATAGCCAATTTAATGTTGCAGGGATTAGATTTGGATTAGACCCAATCATCAATATTATCCCATGGGTAGGGGACGTTATCGGAGCGTTGTTAAGTCTTTATATCTTAAATATCGCACGGGAGGCACGTGTGTCCACGATAGACATGATACGAATGGTAGGAAATATTGTCATTGATTTTATTGTAGGATTTGTTCCATTTCTGGGCGTAATATTTGACGTTGTTTATAAAGCAAATTTAAGAAATCTTACGATTCTTGAAAAATACATCGGAAGAATGCAGCCTGAAGGTAAAATAATTGAAGGAAGTATCGTTTCTTGACACAAAAATCCACGGGTAGTACACTGTCTTTTCCATGAATACTATTATTTGTAAGCATTGCGGAAAAGAAATTGAAATCTCAGAAGCACTCCTGCATCAAGTTGAGGAAAAGGTAAGAAAAGATGTCTCAGAAGATACAAAAAAACAAATTGAAAAAGTTAGACTAGAAAGTCTCGAAAAGGCAAAGAAAGAGTTTGAAAGTCTTAACAAGGAGGAAGTTGAAAGACTGAAAAAGCAGAACGCAGAATTTCGCGAACAAGAACTCAAATTGAGGGAAGAAAAGCAAAAAATAGAAGAAGAGAAAAAACAAATTGTGCTTGAGGTCGAGCGTAAAATAGATGAAGAGAGAAAAAATATTGCGGAAAAAATTGTAAAAGAAGAGGAAGAAAAGTATCGATTCAAA
>JAUSNA010000031.1 GCA_030645455.1 Candidatus Levyibacteriota bacterium
AGCTAGTGACACTTTTAACAACAATCGTATCTCTTATGATCGTATAGTCTTTTGCCTCTTTTTCTTTTGCATGTATCGCAGTAATTGTCACCTTTGTACCCTTTTTACCACGGATATTGTCTACAGCTTGACCTATTGTCCAGCCTGCCGTAGATTTTCCGTCTACTCGTAGTATTGTATCTCCGCTCTTAATACCGGCTCTCTCCGAAGGAGACCCGTCGAGGGGCGCTACAACAATTATTTGACTCTGATCATTTTGGGAAAGTTCGGCTCCAATGCCGGAGAACTCTCCCGACAATTGTTCTTTAAATTCAGTATTTTGCTTTGGTGGGAAAAAAGCCGTATAAGGATCTCCAAGACTCTCAACCATACCACCGATCGCTCCATTCACCATCTTTGTGGCATCAATTTTTGACTTATCAAAATACATTAAATTTAATTTCTCTACAACATCATAAAAAACACGCATATCAAGAGACTTGGGATCTGGAGGATTTTGATTGGTAATACCAATTATGGGTTTGTACTTTTCCCACTTTGCGGAAATCTTGTAATTACCCAAAATGTATCCAATCCCTATGGAAATAATTACGATAACAAGTAGCTGGAATACGCGAAGTTTTAATTGAGTTCTCATGAATTACAGGAATTACAAACAGTATCAATATTACTATGGATAGAATAAATTCTACAAGAGGCGAAATAATCGGGAGCAAAAACTTCCAACTCCTATTCTGCCCTAACAATAAATGGAAGGAAGGCCAAAAGCCGTGCGCGCTTAACAGCAGTTGTCAATTTTCTTTGATGCTTGCTGCATACACCTGTTCTCTGCCTGCTTTGGATTTTTCCGCGTTCTGAAATAAACCTTTTGAGTATTTCATATTCCATAAAATCAGGGTTTCTCTTTTCCTTACAGAAAGAACACTCCTTTACAGGTTCGTGCAGATTTCTTCTTTTTTTAACAATCTTGTTTTTTTTCATATTCGTTCCTCTAAAGAGATTCTAATATTTAATTTCGAATTCCCAAACAAATCTCAATTTTGAAATTTTAAATTCAAAACTTGTTTCGAATTTCGAGCTTAGTGCTTCGAATTTCACTAAAACGGTATATCATCCGGATTTACGTCTTCAAATTCCGCTTTTTCTTCAACTTTTTCCTTCTTAACTTTCTTTACTGGCTTTTCTACCTCTACTTCCTCAACCGGTTCCTCGTATGACATATCCGCTTCGTGTACTGCAACTCCTTCTTTTCTTGAGTCAAGGATGATCATATCATCGATCACTATCTCAGTTGTCGTTTTTTGTACTCCATCCTGACCTGTCCAGCTTCTTGTCGAAAGTCTCCCCTCAACATATACCTTTCTTCCTTTAGTCAATAATTGGGAACATAATTCACCCAATTTATTCCATGCTACAATTTTGTGGAAATCTGCTTCTTCTTTCTTATCTCCACTATCTGTTGTCCAACTTCTATTCGTGGCCAACCCAAAAGTACAAACTCCTGTTCCCTGTGGCGTGTAGCGCAACTCAGGATCCCTGGTCAAATTTCCTATCAATTGTACTCTGTTCAAACTTCGTGCCATTTTATTTAGTTAATAGTTTGTAGTTGGTAGTTTGTAGTTTTTAGAAAAAATTTCTACAAACTATAAACCAAGAACCATAAACTAATTAATTCCTCACTAAAAGATGTCTCAGAACGTCATCGTGAATATGCACTTTATCTTCAAGCTCTGCAGAAACAGAAACACTCTCAAATTCAAAAAGCACATAATCCCCTTTCTGGTTTCCTTTTACAGGATATGCAAATTTCTTTTCTCCAAGCTCAGATATCTTATCATTAGAAATTTTTCCACTCCAGGTTTTTACTTGGCTAAGAAGTTTTTCCTTCGCCTCTTTTTTCAAATCGCTTTTTAGAATAAGTACCAATCTGTATTTACGTGTCATACAATTTCCTTCAACCACAACAAAATTAGGGTCAAAGAATCAACATATAATACCGTACCTCACCCAAAAATACAAGTAGGAAGTACCCCAATATTACTTGACTGATAAATTTTCGTATAATAAAATATACACTGATTTCATGAAAAAGCTATTTCTACTCCTTATTTTTCTTCTTATTATCGCATTCTCCTGGGACGCTGTCACAAGATCAAATAACCTCTCAGAGCTTATTCCCTCCAGGAGTGAGAAAAAAGTTGAACTCTTAAAAGAAGAATCCAACGTGATTGATGTAGTAAAAAAAGTAAGTCCAAGTGTAGTTACCATTGCTATTAAAAAACCTCTTACTTCATTTGACAACGGACCCTTCTCATATTTCTTTGATACCCCCGAACCAGACGGCGAGGAAGAACAGGAACAGTATATAGGAACAGGATTTGTTATCAAGAAAGAAGGAATTATTGTTACCAACAAGCACGTAGTGAATACCCAGACAGAATACACAATAATTGACGAAAAAGGTGATAAATACGAAGTCGATAAAATTTACCGCGACCCTTCAAATGACATTGCTATTCTTTCTATCAAAAATCCTCCGTCAAAAGACCTTCCGGTTATTACTCTTGGCTCTTCCTCAAATCTACAAGTTGGACAAAGCGTTATTGCAATTGGTACTGCCCTTGGGGAATTTAGAAACACGGTTACAACAGGTGTCGTCTCCGGACTTGGACGGGGGATTACTGCCGGCAGTAATTTTGAGGGCTTTACCGAGAGACTTGATAACGTTATCCAAACAGATGCAGCAATAAATCCCGGAAATTCAGGCGGCCCGCTACTTAACGCCCGCGGACAGGTAATTGGAGTAAATACAGCAATATCTGCACAAGGTCAGAATGTCGGGTTTGCAATACCTATTGATTTGGTAAAAGAATCACTTAATAACTTCAACCAAACAGGTCAGTTCTCCCGCCCTTATCTGGGCGTAAGCTATAGCCTAATTTCACAACGGGCAGCTCTATTAAATGAAATTCCGCAAGGGGCTCTTATCCAGCAAGTTATTCCGGGATCGTCGGCTGCTGAAGCCGAGATCAAGGAAGGAGACATTCTGACAAAAATTGACGGCAAGCAGATCAATGAAACAGATAACACCTTAGCGATACTTATTTCAAAGAAAAAGGTCGGCGACACAATTACAATTACTATTTTCCGAGATGGGGAGTCAAAAGACCTTCAAGTGAAATTAAAAGAAGCACCAACACAATAAAATTCGTATTAGTACAGGCATTAAGTATTTTGCAAAGAACATTTTTTTGTAAACATACTTGATACTTAATTCATAATACTTAATACTATTCTTATGTCAGACGGAAATTCAATCGGAGGAGCGCTTGCAGATCTTGCTAAAGAAACAGTCAAACAAGTAGCCACAACCCCCTTAGATATCGCAAAAGAAGCCGGTCAACAGATCGTTGGCCACAACTCGGAGGAAGAAGAACTTAAAAAAAGGGCTGAAAAAATGGCCACTTTTCAAAGAATAAAGCAGATTGAGGCAGAAATGGCACAAATTCGAAATATCGAAGAACAGAAAAATCAAACTCAAACGAAAAGTATCACCACCCCCTCCCATCTTGAAAAATTCGGACAGTCAAAAACCAAAAAGATTGATGAAGCCTCACGTCAAGCTGTCGGCCGTGCAGAGCAAGGGAGAAATTTCAAAGGCTAATTATTCGAGCTTGAAAAACTAATCAACCAAGCGTTTTACAGGTTGCATTTTCCTTTTTCTGCGCACTACTACTTCCTCCGACTCACTCATCTCAATTTCCTGTGGATCCTCGGTCAATCTATCATCAAATTCATAACTTGAGTAATCAGGATTTGAATCCCTACGCGTAAGCATGCTTTCCCTAAGCTTTCTAGCAAGCGCTTCTTTTTGATCATGTTCTTCTTGTCTAAATTGTTCAAATTTTTGCTTTAAAAATTTATATCCCAATTCTCCACTTAGATACATAAGTGCAAGATGCCCGGGATCGTTAGAAGAATCAACAGATGAAAGTAAGTCATTCAATTCCTCCGACACCTCAGGATCTGGTGAGGGTGCAACCTTCGCCTTTTCAGACGGAGAAAACCAAAAATATTTTTTTGACATTAGAGCTTCGAATTCAGGATACATTAGGCCTACTATTAACAAGCGCATATCTTGATCATAAGTATAATTTGTAGTAAACAACTTCTCACCTTTATACGTAGGTGAAACCCGAAGTCCTCTAACTTCCAGCTTCAAATCTTCAGGTTTGATGTTTTTTACAAACGAATCATACTTGTCTGTAAACTCATTTTTACGTTCATTTTCCGGATTTTCACTAGAAAAATCACTTAAAAAATCTCTGTAGTCTTTTATATATCCATCTACCATTTCGCCATCGTCAATCTGCACACTTTTGGCATTTATGCCTAGATAACCTGCGACCGCCATTTCAAAAAGCTTTACCTCTAGCGAGGATACAAATTTTCTATCGTCAATATTTATCCCATTGACACTCGCAAGTCTACTGAATAAGTCTTTATGAAGTAATATTGCAGATCCATCCTCAGAATTAAACTGCTTAGGCGCAAACACGGCTTCCTTAATATCCTGACCACCCGAACCTAGGACTTCCAGAATTTTATATCCATTATTAAATGATGCTTCTTCAGCAGCAAGTATTTTTGATTCCGGAACGAACTTTACATGCCCAGCGACATTAAATTGAGGATTTTCCGCTCCAAAATGTTGCAGAGTCTTTGACGTTGCACTCAATCCGGATTTGATTTGCTCCGGCATTACCGGGGGTCTTAGTGTTTCTCTTCGAAAACTCATATGCGTATTATAGGATAGTTATATTAATAAGTCAAAACCTTTTGATTCCCTTGTCTGTTACGCCAACAAACGCTACAATATATAAATATGAAAATTGAACCAAGAATCCTTCGGCAAGCTCAGGACAAGCTCTTAGGTGAAAGGGGGATTTATGAATAAAATCGAACCACGAACTCTCAAGGGGTTCAGAGACTTCTTACCTAATGAGGCACGAAAACGCCAATACATTATAGAAATCCTGAAAAAGGTATTTGAGTCCTATGGTTTTGAGCGTTTGGAAACGCCTAGCTTGGAATACGAAGACATTTTGCTTGGAAAATATGGGGAAGAAGGCGATAAATTAATGTACCGATTTGAAGATAACGGTGGACGCCGGGTCGCACTTCGCTACGACCAAACAGTCCCTTTAGCTCGTGTTGTTGCGCAATTTTCAAATACGCTCCCGACCCCATTCAAGAGATATCAAATGCAAAATGTGTGGAGAGCAGACAATACACAAAAAGGGCGATTTCGAGAATTTCTGCAATGCGATATTGATACTATTTCAAGCGACTCTCCTATGGCAGACGCAGAAATCATTGCTTGCGCAGCCCAAGCTCTAAAAAAACTTGGGTTTGAAAAATTCAGGTTTTTTATAAATGACAGAAAGATATTTAAGGATATTTCAAATGTAGCAATTGGGGCAATTGATAAGCTTAAAAAAATCGGAGAAGAAAGGGTTGTTGAAGAACTGGTTACAAGAGGCGAATATGATACATCTGAAAAAGCAACGCAAGTGTTACTTGAAATCAAGCAATCAACTCCAACATATTGGATTGAAGAAGTAATAAGTAAAGCGAAAAGTCTGGGGGTCGATGAAAATCAGCTTGCTTTTACCCCTACTCTAGCTCGGGGACTTGATTACTATACCTCAACTATAATTGAGCTAGAAATTGAGGGATACACTGCAGGATCTGTTGGTGGCGGCGGAAGGTACGACAACCTTATTGGTATTTTTTCCGGCCAAGACATTCCGGCAGTTGGCTTTGCATTTGGCTTTGATAGGCTAATTGAGGCGATGGAGGAAAAAAAACTATTTCCCCCCGATTTAACAACAACAAAAGTTTTGGTCACGACCCCCTCTCCCAAATTGTTAACCATTTCATTGAGTATTAGCAATCTGCTACGCTCGAACAGTATAAATACAGAAGTTTGGTTGGATGAAAATGCAAAACTCGAAAGACAATTCAAATATGCAGAAAAAAAAGATATTTCCTATGTTGTAATTCCGCTTGATAACGAAACGGTTGAACTTAGATCAAAATCAAAAAGCGGAAAAATCACAAAAAACAAACTCCGAACTGATCAACTATTGGAGCAATTTAAATATTCGATTTAAGAAATATTTCCCACCTAATTCTGCCACTCTGTGAGGCTAACAATCTAATTTGCATTTCAAGGAATGAGCGTTTGAATTTTGCGGATGAAGTGAAGACGGGGGATTCCTCGTCCCGCCCTGGCGGGATAGAGGAGGGGGTGAAATCACACACTTCACGAAGAAGCAAAATTAGCGACCCTTGATATGCAAAGAGCTTCTGCTTCTCTTGTCGGCACAAGAGAAGAGAAAAAATTCAGAAAAAGGATTGCTTCGTTTCACTCGCAATGACAAGAAGAAGTTGATAAACTTTATCAATGAAACTGTCCAAGTCCCAGCTTGCCGTTCTAGCACTTATCATCGTCAATATGATTTGGGGTGCTGCGCCTCCTATTTTTAAATGGGCGCTTGAGGACATCCATCCCTACACTCTCGCTTTCTTGCGGTTCTTTCTGCCAGCACTTCTTATGTACCCTTTTGTAAGAGGAAGGCTAAAGGTACACAGGAAAGACTATCTAAATATAATTTATATAGGAATATTTGGAATAACGGTCAACATTCTATTCTTTTTTCAGGGACTACTGCAGGCTCCTAGTATCAACGCGTCATTAATAGCAAGTTCAGGACCAATTTTTATCATCCTTTTTTCTATTTTCTTTCTAAGAGAAAAACTAAAATCAAAACTTGTATTAGGATCTATTATCGGACTTTTTGGGGTTTTACTGGTATTAATAGTTCCGTTTATAAAAAACGGCAATCTAGTTGCTCTTGGCAATTTATTCTTTCTAATTGCAATGTTTGGTAGCATAATTTCAATTCTTATCACAAGAAAAATTATGAAAAGGAATGACCCTATCGCAATTACTTTTTGGGCTTTTTTTATTGGCGGACTCGGGTTTTTACCATTTTTCATAAATGAGGTTAATACATATGGTTTTTTACAAAATTTGACTTCTCAAGGGATTGTAGGGTTAATATTTGGCATTTTTCTTTCATCTTTGGCTGCTTACTACCTCCAAACATGGGCTCTAAAGTACCTTACGGCAGCGGACGTAAGCGTATTTACGTACATCGACCCTGTTGTGACAATACTTATTGCAATTCCTCTTCTTGGGGAATTTCCAGATGCGGCTTTTGTTGCAGGAACAGTTCTTGTGCTCGGCGGGATACTTATTGCCGAAGGGAGACTCCACTACCACCCTTTTCACTTATTCCTAAAGAAATGAAGCAATCTTTTAAGGTTTGGTTAATTGCATTTTGAGCACAGATTAAGTATAATAGTCAGAATGAAAGCAACGATACATCCAAAATATTACGATGCAACTGTCACCTGCTCGTGCGGGAACTCTTTTAATGTGGGTTCAACGTCTGAACGAATTACTGTTGAACTTTGCTACAATTGTCATCCGTTCTACACAGGCCAGCAAAAATTCGTGGACACTGCTTCAAGAATTGAAAAATTCCAGAAAAAAATGGATGCTGCGCGACCCCTCATTAAAAAAACTCAAAAAGAAGATGCTGGTGATAACCGCCCAAAAACTCTCCGCGAGATGCTAGAAGCTCTCAAGAAAGGCTAACGCAGTTTCCATTTTTCAATTCTCAGTTCTCAATAATTTCTCAATGAATAAATGTATTAATGAAAACTAATTGAAAATTGTAAATTGTGAACTGTAAACTATTTATATGAACAAAGACGATATACTTGCACAAATATACGAAATAGATTTTAAGATCACCGAGGCTGAAAAGCTATTGTCCGATCCTGAAATGAGTATTTTGGCCCACGAGGAAATAAACAATCTCAAAAAGCAAAAGGAAGAACTCGAAAAACAAGTTGATACTTCAGTGTTTGAGATACAAACATATGACGAGAAACCAGACTTAGGATCATCTCTTGATACGCGTAATGCAATTATAGAAGTCAAAGGTGCTGCCGGTGGAGATGAAGCAAATATTTTTGCCAAAGAACTTCTGAGAATGTATACACGATACTGCGAGCGTCACAACATCCAGAAAGAATTACTAGACGAATATAGTATTAAGATTATCAACAAAAGTGCTTTTGGTACATTTAAATTTGAATCAGGTGTCCACAGAGTACAGCGTGTCCCTTTGACAGAAAAAAGAGGCCGCGTCCATACATCAACCGCAGTTGTTTCAATTCTTCCGGAATTGCAAGACATTGATCTTCATATCCGCCCGGATGATATAGAATTTGAGGCATACAGAGCCGGTGGACATGGAGGACAGAATGTTAATAAAGTGTCAACAGCGGTCAGAATCAAGCACGTACCTTCAGGAATTATTGTAACCGCCCAAACAGAAAGATCACAAAACCAGAATCGCGAAAATGCTATGGCACTTCTTCGAAGTAGGCTTTGGGAAGCAGAGGTTGAAAAACAGCACTTGGAAGTGGCGGAATTAAAATCCACTCAGGTAGGAAAAGGCATGCGAAATGAAAAAATCCGCACATATAACTTCCCCCAAGACAGGGTGACCGACCACAGGATTGGAAAATCATACCACAATCTCCCTACTTTCATGGATGGAGAAATTGACGAAATGCTAAATGATCTTAAAACTGCAGATAATTTAGAATCATCTTCGAATTCTTCACCCTCACAAAACTAACCCATGAAAGAAAGAGTTACGCAGTTCTTCCAAGATCTTCCCGATGAAGGAATAGCCCTTCAGGGAACAAATTTAGCCCGCGCAAAATCAATCCAAGAAAACGGCCTTATCCCTAATAGTCTTGTCGGGTTAGATTCAAATATTTGGTACAACGTACAACCACCATCGATGAACCCTACGCTTTTCTGGGATATTATGCGAGAAATCAACTCACATGTCCGCGAATGCATAAAATTTGCAGATAGAGCAGCAAAATTAGATAGTTATTCCTATGGGAATTTATCTGAAAGCTCTATACCTGCTATTATCGTGTTCAAACCTCTTGAAAAATTCGACAGAACATCTATGGCTCTAAAGAGCGCCCCATATCCAATGACAAGAAGAGAAACCAAACCCATCCCGAAAGAAAATGTATTCGGCGTTATTAATCTTGGACGTAATAATACTCAAGCGAAAGAAGTTATTACCCAAGTCGTAGAGCTATTTAGGCATTCAAGACCCCAATTACTTGCTCAAGGGTAAGACTACTTCCTTTCATTTCGGGGTTTTTGGAACTGCCATTCAATAACATCCTCTTGGATGCGTGGAGAAACCACGATGCGGTCGGATCCAATTCCTTTAATTTCTCATAAGCCTCAGTTAAATCGATGGTTCTTGTGAGTTCTTGGTCTTTTTTTTCTTCATCGCTCTTAATTCTTAATTCATAATTCTTACTTCTAATATTTGGCATTGCCTTTATTCTCACAAATCCCTCATTTGGATCCTTTCGTAGTGTAATCTTATACCCCATCATTTGTGCAGTTTTTAGAACTTCATCATTGATTGATTCAATTCCCATAGCTCTACCCCATTTTGACTCAAATTCGATTCCTTTTTCCTTAATTTCCTGCTCTGCCCAGATCTTTTTTTCTAAATTCTGAAGCACAGCGTCAAGAGTCTGGAAAATAAACTCAACTAAAGCACTATCATCTTTTTGATGAATGAGTTTATAGCCTTGAATAATCGCAACAATACCAAATTCGTAAATATCGTGATTTGAATCAGGGTAATACACTTCCTGAAAATGATCGTCATCAATAACAAGCTCAACAATTCTCTTGACAGCCTCGCGCTTTGTTTCGTGAACGTTGAGGTTGGAATCCGGATTTGCCAGTATAAAATCGAGTGTTTTTGACGCTCCGCAAACGTTATTGTCAGCCGTTTGATGATGATCCAAAGCCCCCATTCCGGTATCTACATGAATTGTTTCAACCCCATCAACAAGCTCAATTGCTTCGTTTTCGTTTTCATAAACTCCAGTCAATTTTTCCCCGGCATTCACAAATCCCACTTCTGCTCCATCCCAATTGGGATAAAAGCGCTTGAGTAACCAAACGCTTGAAATAGCATCAATATCGCACGATTTGTGGGTCACAATTTGTCTCATAAATTTAGTTTACAATTTTCAGTTCTCAGTTACCAGTTAGTTCTCATCTAATCATTGTTTCAATGGAAATTAATTGAGAATTGAAAAACTGATCACCGTGAACTTTCAAACATAAGTTGAGTAGTATACCCTATACCCAGTCTCTTGACAAGCAGGTTCAAGCGTCGCTAAACTGAAGTGTATGGATTCTAAAAAAACAAATCTTACCCCAGAGCTTAAAGAAATTTACGACAGAGTAATGAATACATCGGGAACGCCAAAAGTAGCACCAGTTGCAAATGCTTCCCCAAATACTTCTGCGACACCTCCTAATCCGCTTGATGCACATACACCTGCAGCGACCCCGCTTGCTCAAACTCCAGCAAATCCTCTCAATCCGCCGGTTCTACCAAATTCTCCAATTCCTCCCGTAACAACTCCACTTCCTACAGCAGAAGCGGCTCCCATGCCGGAAACACCCCAGCTACCAAGCATGCCCGCAATGCCAAGCCCTGCGGAGCAAGCTTTGTCAAATACTCCTGCAAGACCTATTTCTGAAGGAAATACTTTCGCTTTCAACGGTACAGCAAAAAATAAGGAAAATAGTCCGGCACCAAAACCTCAAGCAGATCCGGCACAAAAGAAGAAGAAAAAAATCTCAACGCCGATTCTTATTGTTCTGGGAATTGCGTTTATTGCTGTATGGGGAGTTTTTTGGGCAATAATACTAGGCTTCGTCCAAAAACCTTAAGATTTCAGTTCTAAAGCCTGGCAAATAATTCTTCTCTTGATACAATTTCAACTTCATTACCGGATCTCTTCTTTAGCTCTACTTTTCCATCTTCCAATTTTCCTGACAAAACCACTCTGTAGGGAATTCCCATCAAGTCACAATCGGCGAATTTTTGTCCCGGGTTTTTGTCTCTGTCGTCATACAAAACTTCAACACCTTTTTCTTGCAATTCTTTATACAAACTTTCTGCCTCTTCATCCTTTCCAATTGAAATTAGATAGACTTTAAAAGGACTAACTGACTCAGGCCAAATAATCCCCCGTTCGTCGTTAAATTTCTCAACAATAACCCCCATTGCCCTTGAAATCCCAATTCCGTAGCACCCCATGATCGGAAATTGCTTTTGCCCCTCTTTGTCCAAAAATCCCATGTCAAAATCTTTTCCGTATTTCTGCCCTAAATCAAAAACATTACCAACTTCAGAAGCTCTAGCTTTTTTTAAGCCACTTGCACTACACCGAGAGCAAACTCCTCCCTCCAAAAGTCCCTCTGCCACCTCGGTATTCACACAAAAATCACAAGCCTCGCAGTACAAAATGTCATCCTCACCGGCATCGGTCAGAACCATAAATTCGTATGATATTTTTTTGCTAAATGCCCCCCCGGACGCCTCGGTCACTTTAGCCGTTAACCCAAGTCTTTCAAAAATCTTCATATACGCATCTTTGACTTTTGAATAATATTGATCAAAATCCTCTTGGGATTCATGGAATGAATACATGTCTTTCATAAAAAATTCACGTCCCCGCAATATTCCTGATTTTGCCCTTAATTCATCTCTGAATTTCCAATGAATTTGATAAACGGCAATAGGCAAATCTTTATATGAATTAACTCTACCCATAACAAGAGGCGTTACAATTTCCTCCTCGCTTTGTCCCAATGCATATTCTTTTTCTGTCCGGGAATTTATCTTAAATAAAACATCGATATTATCCCAACCGCCGGTTGTCACCCAATTATCCTTTGGGTGCAAAACGGGCATCAAAATCTCCTCACCACCCACAATATTCATTTCCTCACGGACTATCTGTTCGATGTTTCTTAAAACCTTGAGTCCAAGGGGAAGATACGTATAGACTCCTGCCATAAGCTGGTCAACAAATCCTGCTTGAGTGAGTAATTTGTGGTTGATTGTATCCGCATCACGAGGTGCTTCACGCAGAGTTTTTGAAAAAAGTTGTGAATAACGCATGAAAATATTATAGCCGAAAGTTAAACAGTTTTAAACTGTGGTGCATTACGCAATAATTGCGTAATTACCGATCCATCATCACCGTCAAGTTCTTTGTAATACACATATACTGCAGGGAGTGACTCAGCTATTCTTTCCGGCTCTACCACAAGAGTCGGATCGTATTCCCGAAGGGGCAATACTTTTCTTGTAATTGGGTGGATTACATTATAATTTGTCCCCGGATTGAACCCGCGTCTTTTTCGGACTCCAAGAATTGCCGTGTTGGGGTTTTTAGAAAGTTTGAATGCAAATTTCTCAGCCTCTTCATCGGTATCAAATCGTGCATATTGCGGATACCAATTCACGATTTCCCCAAAAAGCCTTTGAGGCAGGATATCTAAATATTGAGAGTAACGCCTTTCGAGTTCATTCATTAAATCATAATCAACCATTTCTCTAAGCTTTGCAGGAGTTATAGAATTCTCATCGTCTTCGTTGGTGGAATAAAATGGCTCGATAAGTCGTGCGACAAAAAGATCTCTCCCTTGCGAGGAGGGGTGAAGATACAATCTTTCGTGAAGCAGTGCTCTTACATGAAGAAAAGTTGCAAACATTTCAGGTTCACTTGAAAATACTTGCCCCCGCTTCCGGTCAATTCCAATCGTCTTATAGAGCTCACCAAATTTTGGGTTCTTATTCACTATATCAACAAAATCTTGAAGATATCGCGCATTTTCTTCATGCAATGAGGGGTCTGCGGGCTTTAGGTATCTATCGGCTCCAATAAGCGCGTCCAAATCTTTTGCGGTATAGGTAATTCTATCTGCAATATCCAAAACTTGTCCCAAAACCCCCTCATTTTTTATTATTGCCTCAACTTCATCTACATTTGTACCATATTTTGCAAATAAGGCTTTCTCTTTATCGCTTACAATTGCCCGAAAATTTTCTTCCTCCGAAAGATTTGCGGGATCTAACTTCATTGTCGCATCCCCCAAGGCAGGTGTTGCAATGTCGTGCATAAGAAATGCAATGACTGCTTTGTTAATTTCCTCTTCAGAATAACCATTGTGTCTCAAAATCAACTCTCCAAGTTTCGCAACCACGTATGAGTGATCCTCACGTCCATGAGCAAACTCCTGATAATGCTGCACATCCGGTGCCGGTCCAACCAGTGAGAGAAATGATAGGGCCCTTATCCCTGAAAGCCTGTAAAATGTACTGTTTTTTGCAACATCATGGTATACAGTACCTTCAGAAATTAGCTCCAAATTCCTGTTGGGTCGTGAATATGGGAGAGAGATTATAGCAAGTGGATCCTCATCCTCTGTCTCAGGATATGGTGATAAATCAATGAAAAACGGTTGAAAGCCGTAATCGCTGTAATCCATTGGTCGCTCCTGTCTCATGGGGGGATTGTATCACACACTAAAAGAAAGAGCAGGCGGATTAAATACTACTTTCTAGGCCGCCTGCTGCATACTTTCCTGCTGAGGGCCTTCCTGATGAGTCTGACTTTCACTTCTTATCGCACCCTCTTTACGGAGCTTTTTGACAATCTCATCTATACTTCTCTTTTTACTACCTTTCCTTACAACTTCTTGATGATTAATCCCGCTTTGTGCAACCCCTTCAACTCTCTTATTATCCTCAGGCACAAACATAGCCTTCATGAGACTTGCCATCATGTCCACAAGCACCTCAAGCATAGTCGCTTTTTTCTCCTCATCCTCTTCGTCCTTAGCCATTTCGTGCAAAACCATCGTCATCTCAAGAAGAGTTTGCATGGCAAGTGTGTTGCTTGATTCAAGACTTTGAATTTTTTCAAGGAGATTCTTGTTTTTCTCTTCTAGATTTATAACCTGAGTTTCTAAATCTTTTACTCGAGAGCCAACAACATCCTGTTCATTATCCTTTGGTACTTCGTCTGTTTTATCTTCTGGATCAAATTCTAACTGAGCAGACTCACTGCTTTCTGCTGTCCTTTTCTCCGGCCCTGAAGTTGTTAATTCAACTTCCCTTTCGACCGTATCACCAACCTCCTTTTTGTCGATTGGATCAAAATCACCTTCGGCCAAATGAATAAGTGTCTCTTCAAATCCTTCATTTTTTGCAGAAAAAAGAATCTGATCTGAAGTCTCGATAACTGTCTCTTTTGGCTCTTCTTCTACGTGCTCCTCTCCAACGATAGGTTTGGACATTTCAGCGCTTTCTGCACTGAAGGAATCATTTATTCCCGCGTCTACTCCTACAGCAACCGGCACATTAGAACTCATTGGCATTTCTGTTGTTTCCATATTATTCTTCACCCCCTTTCGCTAAAGCTTCAGAGGGCAAGCCCCCATTGATTGAAGACTGACTTGGTAATACTTCCTGCAAAAAATTCCTTACACTGGACAAACCAGCTGTAACCTTTTCTTTTTCATATGCCCCAACAGCCACAATCGAAGCCTCAAGTATTTCAGGGTAGCTATATGAAATCTTCGTAAGAGCATTTAGAAATATACTTACGTCTTCACTTTTTAGTATCGGCAAAAAAACCTGGGCTGTTCTTTTCGCTCTACTATGTGAAAGCCTTTTATTTCTTAAATTGGTAATAATTTGATATAAAAGCTCCCGTTGAACTGTTGTTTGTAATTTTTGGTATGTCATATATTAATAGTTTATGGTCAATAAATAATGGTTAAATTTTATAATTATCAATCATTAATCATCTATTTATCCTGTCAATTCTGCTATCTTTTCGTTGGTTTCTTTCCCTTGTCTTTCGGCTTCTTCACGCCTTTCGTGAGCAGCCTGCGCCTGTATTAACTCCAGCTCCAAGCTTCGCGCGTCTTCTTCTGCTTGGGAAGCTTCCAATTCAATCTGAGAAACATTTGTCCGTGCTTCCTGCAGCATATCTTTCACATTCCCCATTTCCGTTTTATTTGTTTTAATTATTTCAGCGTTATTTATTTTCATAATTTAATTCCTTATTCATCTTCCCAAGCAGTTTACAGCTCTCATCCTGTCTCAACTTGACCGCCACTTCTTAAGATCCTCACAAAGAGGTAACATTTGACAGAACTACCCTGTGGGCGTATCCTTCAAGTGTGGAAAGACCCCAATTTCGAAATGCTGCAAAGATAGGGTTATTTATGCTCGGAGGACTGTATTCTGCCGCAGCCTTAGATCAAATAGGAGAAAATAATAATGCGGCGATAGAATACGGTATTGAGGGCACAATTTTTACTCTTGGGGGACTGAGCATAAAAGCGTATGAGCTAGGAAAGGAACGGAGACTTGATATAGCTCGAAATGAAGAGACAGAGGATGTAGTTGAAGTACCAATTGACGAATCTTTAATAGAACTTGGCTCTGGGGAATCCAGAGCAGTGTAAGTAAATACTCAACGGCTAAATCGGCGATAACTTTTAAGACACATCCTAAAAAGCGCTTGTAATTATTGAAGAAAGGGAAAGAACTTCAAGTTTTTCAAAGTATTTGCTCTGAGGCACCGGGATTGCATCCGTCACAAAAATTTTCTTAGCTTTTGAATTCTGAAGAATTTTTGATGCATCTTCCGAAAGAACCGGATGCGTGGCAAAAACATAAATTTCCTCCGCCCCTAGCTCGGTTAGCTTGTCAACTGCCTGAACAATAGTGCGTCCTGACGAGATGATGTCATCTACTATAAAGCACGTCTTTTTTACATCTCCATGGATACCTGACGCTTTTATATCCCCCGTGTCATAATCCCTATCCTTTTCTATTGAAGTAAAAGCAAGACCACCCACCATCTCAGACAACTGCTCCATACGTCTTAGCCCTCCCATGTCAGGACTTACAATGACACTACTCTGCGGATGTACTCCGATTTCTTTTATTTTTTCTGCAAAAAGAGAAAGAGCCGATAAATTTGCAACATCAATCGTGAACATTTCGGGCATTTTGATAGTATGAGGATCAACAAAAACAATCTTTGCAAGTCCGGCTGACTCAAGCAGGTGAATTATAACTTCCAAAGGTACCGCCTCTCCGCTCCTAAAGACATGGTCTGCGCGGCAATAAGGCAGATAGGGAATAATGCCTGTTATGGATTTGGCTCCGCTTCTTTTAAATGCATCAATCAAAAATGCCGTCTCTATAATAAATGAATCAACATTATCAGTAATGGATGAAGTTTTTAAAAAAACCACATCAGCATCAACAACTTCTTCAACAACTCTAATGCGTCTTTCCCCATCGGGAAAAACTGTTACTTCCGGAAAGTATAAGGGGGTCGTAAGACCTTTGCTTAAGCCTTCAGACAACGACTTATTTGTTGAATCTCCAAAAAATACCATACGACAATGATTAATGGTTAATGAATAAAAATAAAACTGATTCCTTAGCCATCAGTCATCAATCATCAACCATTTACTTACTTTCCCAGTCCTCCGAGAAGTTCTTGAAGGCCACCTCCCATTTGCTGCATTTTTTGAGCACTTTTTTTCTGAGCTTTATCAACTGCTTCATTAATGGCGTCTTTAGCATCTCTCATCTCCTCACCGTTAATTTCAACCGATTTTACTTTCATATCCCCGGTCATGACAATTTTTACTCTTCCCTTTTCAGCCTCAACTTCTATTTGTGCGAGCTCTTTCTGAATGGCATTCGCTTGATCCCTGAGTTTTTTTAATTCTGCTGCTTGTTTGAATGGATTAATCATAAAATTTTCAACACCTCCTTTATAAGATTACTAGGATTTATCTTACAAAATGTAGAAAAATAACACAAGCTTTAGAAGAGGTGACTATCTATAATTCGAGCCCCATCTGAAGGGTCATTTGGGATAATTTTCATAACATACGGCAATTCTTCGAGTTTTTTAACTAATTTCTCTTCATCCTTTTTCTGGGCAATTAAGTGGATATTTTGCCCCGTATTTAAGGTAAAGTAAACAGACAACCCCTCGCTTCTCCATACCTTTACAAGCCTCATAATTCTTAAAGTTTCTGGAAGCAAGTATATAAGTGACGGATGGGAAGTAAGCATTATCGAATGTAATTCCAATGCTTCAGACTCCAATAACTCACCAAACGCTTCAAAATCTTTTTTTGCGAGAATTTCTTTACATTTTTTAATTTTCTCAGGCATAGCTTTTCTTCTCGCTTCAAAAAACTTACTTTCGGAAGCACTTTTCTGCCCTTCGGATGTCGAAACTTCTTTAAACTCAGTACTTACAACCGCAACCACATCAACTATATCCCAGTAATTTTTAGGGTAAAGAGAATAGGCATAGGACTCCTCGCTGGTATCCCCATCCAACCATTCAACAAAACCATTTGGAATTGATCTGCAGGCAGACCCCGACCCCTGGCGCGCAAGAATTGAAAGTTCTTTCTCTGAAAGTTTTAGCCCTGCAGCTTTTGTTGCCGCCAAGGTAAGAGCTGCAAATCCCGATGCAGAGGACGATAGTCCGGTTCCTGAAGGAAAATTATTTTGAGTGACAATCTTAACAGGTAGGCTTAAGTTTGCCAGTTTTCGAACTCTATCAATGTGTGCTATTGCCCGATTGTTTTTGACATTCTCAGAAACTCCGTTATATAACAATTCGTCTTTTTCAAACTTTGAGGAAAATTCAACCGTTGTTGTAGTCAGAAGGTTTGATAAATTCATCGAAATACTTCCATTTTCAGGAAGTCTGAGAATCTCATCCTTTCTCCCCCAATATTTAATAAATGCAATATTTGATGGCGCTACACTTGTTGCTTTCATAGTATTCCAAGCTCCTCAAATGTCTTTTGGGCAAAGGGAGTCAGACGGTCAATCATATTTCTAATCTTCTCTCTTGAAAAATACTCAACTTCCTCAACTTCTTCAGTGTTTAGATGGAATGGACCATCATAATTGGCTGTAAATATCGCGTCAAACTCAGTTTCTAATGGCCCCTCAAAAAACCGTTTTTTTTCAAATTTCAAAGGAATTTTTATTCCAATCTCCTCATAGATCTCACGATTGGCAGTATCTGTGTATGATTCACCTTTATTCACATGGCCAGATGCACTAACAGTATATAATCCAGGATACAAATCTTTTGTCAGGCTTCTTTTTTGAAGTAAAATCTCACCTTTTTTGTTAAAAATAACAATACTTGTACTTCTATGAATAAGGCTTTTGTCGGTATGACAATCTTTCCTGGTTCTGTAGCCAATAATTTTGTCATTTTTATCAACAACTATAAATAGTTCGTCCTGATTATCTGTTGTTTTCATTTTTCAATTCTAACACCTTGGGCATTTGTTTTGACGCTCAAAATCTTTCCTCCAACGCTTACTATTGCATTCTCAACTTTTTTTCGCATCTCTTTTGAAGATAAAGCAATCATGCAATCCCCACCGCCCGCGCCTGAAAGCTTGGCACCGTACGCCCCACTTGCAACCGATGCACTATTCATGTTGTCGAGCTTTTCTATCGAAACCCCCAACGCCTCCAAAAGTCCTTGATTGATATTCATAAGACTTCCTAACTTTGCAAAATCTTGATTTTCTAGTGCAACCCGCGCATCATCAACAATTTTTCCAATTGCCTTTAGCATCTCATCCTTTAATTCCTCAAGGCCTTTAAATCTTTTTGTTACCGAGTCAATTAACGATACCGTATCTGCCTTTATTCCGCTGTATCCAACGATAAGATTCAAGTCAGATATTTTTAGAGGTACAATTTCAGAACCGAATTTTTTGAAATAAATCGTTCCACCGTAAATTGCCGCGGCCACATCAAACCCCGATCCCTTTCCTTGCACATCAAGAACTGTTTTATAAGAGATATCAAAAATCTGTCGTTGCGAAAGTTTTAATGAAAACAATTCTGAAATGGCTTTGACCAGACAGACAGTTGAGGCTGATGATGAACCGAACCCGAATTTAGAAGAGAATTCCGAACGCGTTATAACCTTCAAACCTGCAGGTTTTAGATTATATTTACTGATCAAGTTACCGAGTGCAATTTCTATAAACTTCGCGCCCTTAGGGATTTGCCCGACACCCAAATTCTCTATTGGTTTTGTATAATTTGAAACTTCAACTTCCGGAGCGTTGAGAACAAACATTCCTGAACTGTTTTTCTCAACAGTCACAAACATCCGTTGGTCAACAGCTGTCACAATACATGGGTGACCATACACAACTGCATGCTCACCAAAAAGCATCAATTTCCCGGGCGCGCTCACTGTAATTTTTTTCATATGACCTCCAATCTTACACCCTCATTTTCAATTTTGACATAAAAATAATCCCATTTTTTCCTCTCACACAATGCCTCAACTTTCCTTTTGTTTGAAATCCCGGCAACAATTATTCCCGATCCCTTTTTTATCCCGCCTCCTCCTGAAATTTTTGCGAATACACCACTATTTTTCAGCTCCAAAATAATGTTTTTTGCAACACTCCCAACTACTCCAATCTTATCCAGATTGGTTTGGGCCTCAGAAATGCATCTACTGATTACTTCCTTGTTGCCCTGTATCAGCGCTGTTGAAAGATTTTTGGCGACTATTTCCTGCTCTTCGCAAAATGCGCTAACTTTCTTTTTTTTCATTTTTGAAACCAAAGATACCATCTCTTTGGTAGATTCAATCGGTTTTCCTGAATCAATTACTATAAATTCCGGACAAATTTTTGCGGAAAGCTCAATTCTTTGAGAAAGTTTGAGACTCTCCGTTTCTTTTCGAAACCATAGGACTCCCCCATAAACACTTGCGGCCAAATCCCCTCCCGAGGGGTTACCGTGGAAAAAGCGCTCCGACTCATATGCGGCTTCAAAAACCGACCCCAGAGTAAAAGGAATTTTATACAACTTGTGAAAAGCTGCAGAAAGCGCCGCTGAAAGCGCCGCTGAAGAACCCAATCCCTTTCCGACAGGAATATCGCTTCCTATAATAATACCAACTTTTTCGACGGGAATTTTGTGAACCCTGTGTAAATATTTTTGGATTGATTCTACTGCCCCCTGCGTTTTTCCCTTGGGTAGATTCTTTAGACTACCCTCTCTCTCAACGCTTACCACAACTCTTCTGTTAATTGCCAAAAGAATAGCCGGCTTGCCATAAACTGATGAATGCTCGCCAATTAAATGAATTTTTCCGGGAGCAGAGGCTTTTGCTACTTTTCTCACAGTGGTCTGAATTTTATCACATAAGATATGACGTCTTTTTTCTCCTCTGTTCTGAGTCTTCTTAAAACAGCAACTACTTTTTGACCAGTTGTTACTTCATCTGCATGATAATCGGTCATTTGTCCCATAATTCTCTTTCCATTCACAAGTTTTACAATTGCAACCGGATATGGTGCGTATTGACCAAATCCTGATGGCGCAGCTCTAACAATAGTCACGCTCTCAACCACTCCTTTTTTTCCAATAAGATTTGAAATTGATTCTTTTCTTCTCCAAATTTTGACTGGTGTTATTTTTACACTCATATTCGTAAAATGTGAACGCCCGCAACTGCTCCCGATCCGCCTACATTGTGAGTCAGGCCAATTGTCGCGTTTTTTACTTGGCGTTTTCCCGCAACTCCCTCAAGCTGCATAGCAATTTCAATAACTTGCTTTATCCCGGTTGCCCCAACAGGATGACCGCATGCTTTGAGCCCCCCTGAAGGATTTATTATCACACCACTGCTTCCCAAAGTGACTTTACCATTCTTAACGTCTAACACGCCCATTCCTTTTTTTGAAAAGGAAAGGTCTTCAAGAGCAATCGCCTCAGCAATTGAAAAACAGTCATGCACTTCGGCTACTGCAACCTCATGAGCCTTGATGCTTGCCTCAGCATATGCTTTTTTAGAAGCACTAACTGCCGACTTAAGTGTTGTCAAATCTTCCCGTCCGCATAACCCCACGGAGTCGGTCCCCAATTGGCTTGCTACAATTGTTACTCCCTTTGATTTTGCAAGCAATTTAGAGTCCGAGGAGATAATTACCGCCGATGCACCATCGCTAATAGGCGAACAATCCAAAAGTTTTAAGGGATCTGATATTCTTGCGCTCTTCATAACCTGCTCAACTGTAATTAAATTTCTGAATTGGGCTTTGGGATTAAGACTCCCGTGAAAGTGATTTTTCACCGGAATTTCCGCCAGATCTTCCTCGGAAATTCCGTACTTTTTCATATAAGTCTGCGCGATCAATGCATAAAGACCTGCAAAAGTAATTCCTGAAGCTCGCTCTTCATCGCTCCCGGCAGCCATAAGACCGGCGATAACCTCATCCTGAGTGTGATCAGTCATTTTCTCAATTCCCAGAACCATGACCGTCTTGTAAAGACCGGCTTTAACAGACTGAACCGCGTTGTGAAGTGCGACACTCCCTGATGCACATGCAGCTTCAACCCTCACCGATGGCACCGCAATCCCCAATTCTTCAGCGTAAAAACTAGCTAAATTTGCTTGGTTACCTAAAATCCCGGCCAACATATTCCCAACGTACAACGCCTCAATTTTTGCAGCCTCGAGCCGTGCTCCTTTTAGTGAATTTAAAAAAACTTCACGCGATAAATCACGTGGCGAGCGGTCCCATAGCTCCCCGAATTCAGTTGTTGAGTATCCAATTACGCCAATTTTCATAGTAAGTGCAAATAAGTTTTTCTCAAAAAATCTATGTACGAAATGTATTCCGTATTTTTGCAGAAAGATGCAAATGTTCGCGCTTTTTTTTGTTTTTCCAAAATATTTCTTGTCGTCTCAAAAACAAATGCATCAGACCCGGCCCCTGACCCATATGATGCAAAAAATATACGGCTACCCGGCTTTGCAACATCCAAAACTGCGGCAAGACCAGTCAGCGCTGAGGCTGAATACGGATTTCCAATTTCATCAACTATTAAAGAGGGGGCTAGTTGCTGCGGGGTAAACCCTAACTCTTTTGCAACGACGCGGGGAAATTTCCCGTTGGGCATATGAAAGACACAATAATCAAAATCAGACGGTTTGGTGCCCGTTTTTGAAAAAAGTGCTTTTGCTGCCCCCATAACGTGCGCAAAATAAGCAGGCTCACCCGTAAATCTTCCGGCATGAGATGGAAATTTCATGCCTTCCCTTCTCCAGAAATCAGGAGTGTCTGAAGAAAAAGATAAGCTTCCGGTAATTTTGGCTATTATTTCGTCCTGCTTATTTCCTAAAATGTATGCGGCTGCTGCCGAAGCAGCTGTGTACTCAAGAGGGTCGTGAGGTTTGGCCTGAGCCGTATCGCTACCTATAATAAGTCCGTAATCAATTGACTTATTTTCCACAAAAGAAGCCGTCAGCTGCATTGCTGCTGTTGCAGCTTTGCAGGCAAATTCAAAATCTGCTGCTGAAAAAAGTCTCCCAACTCCCAAAAAATCGGCAATAGTCGTGGATGTTGGATTGACAACATACGGATGACTTTCCGATCCAACAAATACCGCTTGCAGTTTTGATGGAGCAAGACCTGACATGTCCAGAGCATTTCTTGCTGCCTCAACACCCATGGTTACCGCGTCCTCATCATCATTAGGTACCGCCTTTTGTACAACTTTCAGACCATTGGTAATTTCATCCGGATCTTTCTTCCACACGGATGCGATGTCCGCGACTTTAATTCTATAGCGTGGCACATACACACCGTATCCGACGATACCCGTCACGCTTTTTTTCTCCTTCCGAGTTTTTGATGTGCTTCTCCAAGAGTCTTGGTCGAAAGTGATGCAAGAAGTGACAACTCGCCGGCAAGAACTGCTCCGATGATACTTCGGGCTAGGTCATCTGATCTGGAATTACCGTTTACCCCCATGAGTCTAAGCGCAGCTTTCTGGGTTGGAAGAACCGTTCCGCCACCAACGGTCCCCACAAGAAGAGAAGGAATATTGACAGATATATATAGATCCCCTCCTCTTACTTCGCAAGTTGTAATGCCGCAACTCCCCTCAACAACGTGAGCTGGATCCTGACCTGTTGCGATAAAAACGGCAGAAATCATATTTGCAAAATGAGCGTTAAATCCCAATGAGCCGCTCGCGTATGAGCCTACCATGCACTTTGCAAGCCACGTTGAATATAACGCCTCTGCATCCGTGTGTAAAATGTCCCTCAAAACCTGCGCTTTTATAACACTCTCAGCCCACGCTTCTTGCCCGCGGCCATCTATAACATTAAGCCACGCACTTTTTTTATCAATGTCAAAATTTCCGGCAACGGAAATACATTTGGCACCTGTCTCTTTCTCGATAAGACCAACCAGCACCTCAGTTGCTATGGTTACCATATTCATTCCCATCGCGTCTTTCGTATCGAACGAAAACCTTACATAAGTATTTGCGCCGATTACTTTCACTTTAGCCGATAGGTATTTGATGTGAGATGAAGTTTTGGAGGAGGCAGCCGCAAGCTTTTTAACGTTATTCTCAATCCATTCCTTAAGCTCTATCCCCTTGCTTACACTTTTCGTTGAGAAAACAGGCCCCCGGGTCTGACCATGAAGTTTTGAATAGACTTTTGCGCCACCGCTTAAAAATATTGCCTTACTGCCCCGGCTCGTTGAGGCAACAAGTGCCCCCTCGGTTGTCGCCATCGGAATATAAACATCCCTAATTTTTCCGTCATCAAGAATTCGCAAAGGCCCCGCAACTCCGAGGGGAATTTGAGTAGCGCCTATTACATTTTCGCAATGTACATTCTGATCGTTCTCAATAGAATCACTTTGGAGGATCGACAAATCAATATCGAGTTTTTTTGATAAATATTCTCTGCGCTCTTTGGCTGTTGGAAAATTTCGTAAACTCACGGGATTTTGCTTACAGAAGGACGCTTTTGTCCTTTTTGCATCGACATAGTATAGCAAATGATTACCTGGAATTCTATTCATTTTTACTATACAATACTAAAAATGAGCATACAAAATTCGTATTATAAAAAAAAGATCACGATCGCCCGGTGTGACAGAAATGGAAATATCTTGGGTGAAATCGAAAGATGGGAGGCACACGAGAAAGGGATTCTTCATAGAGCTTTTACAGTTGCACTCTTTTACAAGGAAAAACTTATCGTTCAGCACAGAAAACACCCGGTTTTTGATGGTGTTTTTGATGTCACCTCCTCCTCACACCAAGTATATTCCAAGGGAGTTCTCCAAGACACAATTGAAGCAACGTATCTCACGCTTGAACGCGAATGGGATATAAAAAAATCAGATCTGATAAAACTTCCGAAGGATTTAGGAACAATCTATTATAAAGCGCGTGACACTCATAGTATTTATACTGAGCATGAGGTATGCAACGTAGTCGTTGCAACGGTTAAAAAATTACCTGAAATAGTTGAAGAAGTATCGTACGGATATTCACTCGCATCCAAGAAAGAACTTTCGGACCGCACTTCCCGCTTATACAACAATCTCGCACCTTGGGTAAAAGCCATGTTAGAAAAAAACCTCTTATAATGCTTTGAACCGAACTTTTTGTATTAATAAAACTAAACCTAACTTTCCTATAGGTTTAAATTTTTGCCTATAAATGATATAATTTCTAAGTAATTTGCGGTTTTATAGGAAATTTGCTTACCTAGCGCAATCGCAAAAGCACATTGAAATGTTGCGGAAATAATTTTTGGTTGCTACCGCTTTTGGTATTATTAGTGCCCGAAGCGGTAGCAAATCAGAAAACCGGAAAGGAAGAAAGTGAATACATCAGCTATCCAAAAAGTCCCAGCGGGCACGAAAGTGAAATGTGCCCACTGCAACGAAAACGGCGTCTGGAAATGGTGCACCAGGTGCATGATCTCCTTCTTGGAGACCCCTACGCCTGTTTGCCCCGATGCAGACAACGATCACGAGAGGCATAACACGCGTCTCACAGAACCTTCCCGATGGACTCCCGGGGACCACGCAAGTTGATGACCAACACACTTCGCGACAATCTCGAGCGCATCTTCTTAACCCTAAAGGGAAGCGAAGGATGGATGACCCACCCCAACAGTGAGCTCGACGGTGAAACACCGGATTCCTTGGTCAAAAGGGGCGAGGAGGACAAGGTCCTTAAGGTTCTTAAGTCCCAAATGGGATTCTGGATCAACCACTAGTAAGGAGGTGACATGACCGACATCAAAAACCTCTCGCAAGAACGAGCGCTTGAAGCCCATCGAGGACCGCCACTCTACGCCCGCAATCCCGACTGCGCACTTTGTGACGCGTCCGGATTGCACTATTCCGAGGACGGAGAACCAACGTACTGCATGTGCATGTACGAAGCAAAGCTTCCCTCATGGGCGCGCCGAAAGGCATAGCCCAAAAAAGGGATCACACTTTCCCATCCGGGAAGAAAGGACAGGGTCAACACCATGCCATTTTGGAACAAGAAAAAGGAGCCTGCGGTAACCGCTGCTCCCCAGAAGGCAACAACACCGACACCTAGTATCCAACCAGCCACCGAGTGGTTGGATCCACCACCGGGAGCGACAGAGAAGGAACTCCTCGACGGTCGTGACGGTCCGGCGTACGGAGCCAATTCCGCACACAAGTGCGGAGGGTTCATGCGCAACGCAGAGGGAAAAGTGGTTTACTGCTTCTGTCGTCTCATGAAGATGAGCAACGGGAGGTAGGGCGTATCACTTTCCACAAATTCTCCGCAACAAAACCTAGGGCCGCCCCCATCCGGGCGGCCCTTTTTCTATTTAAAAAAAAGGGTTTTTTACTGCGTAAGAGTTACAATTCTAACGTCTACTTTTCTGCCCATTAGTTCTTCCCCTGCATTTTGCAAGTCTGGAAAAACTTTTTCAGAAAGAAGTCTTTCAGCGTGAATTGGAAAAGGCGTACTGATTGTAATCGTATCATCTTCAAAAACAGCCTTTTTACACGAACGTAAAAGGGCCGCAGCCGGCTTATTTTTTTCATTCACAAGAGCCATCAAACGCGGGAGAATGCTTGCAACTTTAGATTCTTCATCTTTAATTGCAATTAAGCTCGCTTTAGGTTTTGCCACAACTTCACCTTGAAATTGCTTCTCTTTAATTGAATAATCATCTCTATACCCCTGCGACTTATCCCCTACTTCTTCACTCCCTATACTTAGTTCATTATTCTTAGTTTTGCCCTCTTCTTTCTCCTCATCCAAAATGCAAAATTTCACCGTCATAAGCTCCAGTGGAAGCTGGGGAATAATTGAAAATTTCAATTCGCCATAAGCTTCATTGGCAAGCTCAAGAAGATTTTTAATATCCTCAATGGTCAGACCCTTAACATCTTTTTGGGGACTCTCAATGCTGTTTCGAAGCATAAGAAGACCCCTCAATTGATCAACCAACCGCTCCATTACAATTTTAAAATCAGCTCCATTTACCTGCAGTCTTCCGATAACTTCAAGCGCTTTTTTAGCATCTCTTGCCTCATATGCCTCCAAAAGCATATACACCTCGTCCCCCATACCTTTCGTTTTGAAAGTAACATCAAATAGTTCCTTTGTAATTCTTTGACCCCTTGCGGCAAGAACCAACTCTTCAAGCAATTTAGCTCCATCCCGGAAGGCACCATCAGACAACTTTGCAATCTCTTCCAGAACCTTTGGCTCAACCACAAGCTTCTCCCCTTTTACAATTCTTTCAAGACTCGTTGCTATTTGCTCTGTTGTGGGCTTTTCAAAAAGCACTTGAAAAGCGCGCGAAACAACCGTTGCAGGAAGTTTCCATAATTCGGTTGTTGCAAGTATAAATATTACGTGCGAAGGTGGCTCCTCGAGCGTCTTAAGTAATGCGTTGAATGCCCCAGTAGATAGCATATGTACTTCGTCGATGATATAAACTTTGTATCTTAAATTCGCAGACGAAAATTTTACCCGTTCCCGGAGCGTACGGATCTCTTCTACTCCCCCATTAGACGCTGCATCTATTTCCAAAACGTCAATATTTGAACCGTTTGTAATTGATATACAAGCCTCACAGCTATTGCATGGCTCAATGCCTAAATCACGATTTAAGATTGATGATTTATTATCTATGATTTCTGGATTTGTATTTTTGACTTTCAATTTTGAATTTTGATCTTTGAATTTTGAATTGTTTTCGCAGTTGATTGCTTTTGCCAAAATCCTGGCACTTGAGGTCTTTCCAAGACCTTTACTCCCTGTGAACAAAAATGCATGAGGAAGTTCTTTTGATGAGAGGATAGCTGTCAATTTCTCCCGTACTTGCGGTAAATCAAGCTCCGAGATTTTTTGGGGACGATACTTGCGATAGTAAACCATTGAATTAGCGGCTAGGATCTAGTTACTAGCGTTTAGTTTATATAGCAAGAATCGTAAATAATCAAATATTTTGTCTAGACGCTATACGCTGACTACTAAACGCTATATCTATCTATGGTGAAATCCTAAAAGGTGCATAAGACTATGCTCGACTAATTCATTAACTCTGTCATCAATAAGCATGTTATCCCGGGCGCATTCTTCAACTACTTTAGGATACGAAAGAACAATGTCTCCCAGATATAATTTGTCAGGCGGCTGCATAACCGCTTCCCCCTCTGTTTGGGAAAATGAAAGAACGTTGGTGGATTTATCTATGTCGCGGTATTTCTTATTTAGTACGCGCATTTTTCTATTTCCGATAACGGCAACCGAAACCTCAACGGGACTTGTTATTTGTTGCTTTAAAAGAACCTTAATAACAGTTTCCTTTATTTTCTTCCGGTTGATCTTATACCGGCTTTCCACGTAAATGGGAATTGAAATACTATTCATAAATGAATGGTTAATGACTAATAGCTAATGGTTAATGAAGAAATAATATTTAACTATCAACTATTGACTATCAGCTATCAACTAATACTGATTGTGTTTTGCCATTTTCCGCGCAAGTTCTTTTTTGAATTTCTTGGCAAGGCTCGGTTTTAAATGAAACTCTCTTTTTTTCATTTCATGAATAATACCCTCGCTCATAACTTTACGAGAAAATTTTCGGATCATTGCATCGGGACTGTCCCCGGGTTGTTTTTTTACAAAAACCATAAAAATAAAACACCACCTTTCAAATTCTTGCACTTTACTACAAGATAAAAGCAATTATACTGCAAATTCAAATAAATTAAAACCCGGTTTTTAGTTTTAGAAAAGCTTTGCCTGTAAGACATATGACGCAAAAATTAAACGAGTGTTGATCTTGTAAAAAACGAGGCGTATAATTGCCGTAACTGAAGTTCAAAGGCCTTTGCCTTTGAGCACAGTTGTTCTTTGACTTTATTGTTCATGTTCCACCCGGCTTGCCGGGTGTTGCAGTTGATTACACTCTGGAGGTTGTTCATGAAGGACACGACCGGGCTGTTCGGTGATAGGGGGCCTCCGGGCTCCGCATCCTAACCGCACACGCGGTCACAACCAAGTGCAGGGCAACTTCCCTGTAACCGAGTGCCGGGGCAGTACGCACCCACCCAAGCGGCCAATTTGCCGACTATTTGCCCTAGTGGGTTATGGGTTGCGCTTCTCCCCCGAATGAGATGGATCACCGGCCTCTGGCCGGGCCTCCCGTTTGTCGGTGAGGGGGGTGCCCCGTAGTACCCCCTCACCGAATATCAACTGCAGTCAGGCAGCTCCTGACACCTTACAAGGCAAACCCAGGAGGGTTACCAACATGACGAAGTTCACGACCTCGACCTTCACCTAACGCTGGCGATGTCGGCCGCCGCACGCCATGCGGCAGCAAACTGCCCCCACGCGGGGCACAACAGTTAACGACGAGGCTTCCCGTCCGTAAGTCTGACATTGCGCGCAGATACTCCGGACACCGGAAGAGACACCTATGGTGCCACCCCGTCCCCGTCCGGGCGGCTCTCAGAGCCGCCCGGACATTCCATTTATCCCACAACAACCCGCGACCTAATCTCAAAATTTGAAAAAATATAAAAATTCAGAAGATCAATCTACCAAAATTACACAACCGGAGCGTGAAGGCCTGTCGGGCCAATTAAATGAAAATGCAGATGATTGATTACCTGTCCGCCACCGCCATTTACAATAATTTTATATCCTTTACCAACCAAATCATTCTGCTCAACAATTTTTTGAATTCCTTTTCTTATAGAAGAAAGTATTGCGTCATCAAAAAGATTTTCAAATGCCGCAATGTGTTCTTTTGGGATAAAAAGGACATGAACTTTTGCCACCGGATGGATGTCATCAAAAGCCAGAACATTCTCGTCCTTAAATCGGAAGTCCTTTGGAATATCGCCTTTGACTATCTCGCAAAATATACAATCAGTCATAGATACTATAATAATATAATACTAAACTTCCTGTCCAGTTAACTTAAGGATTACACTCTTTAGAGGATTGCGGGAAACTTCCATACTTTTAGCAGTAGGATATTCCTCAATGAGTTTGTCCATAAATAGTCTGGTCGATAAAGAGAAAGGATAGCCATAACTTCTCGAAATAGTCTCTAACAATGCCTGCAAATTAACTATTTGTTCACCGGTTAAAATCAATCCAAGATCCCGCGGATCTCCTGTCTTTGACTCATAAGAAACCGGTCTTGCTCTTCTAAATGCCTTAAGAATTCCTTTTCCGCTAACAATTTCCGTACTTTCTTCGGACGTGGGACCAAGCAAATTTCTTTCTTCCAGTAAATATTGTCCCAAGTCTTTCTCAATGCCTTGCGCAGGAAGAAATCCAACTATAAATTTCCTTGGATCAACCTGCCCACGAAGCTCAGCAAGCCTATCAACAGCTTCCCCTGTTGCTACCTGCTGCTCGCACTCGTTCAAAAAGCCGTTCCCACTTTCCACCATGAACGAATTATAACAAAAATAGGCAAGACCTTTCAAACTATAAGACTACATAATTGCACTGTCAAAAACATTCTGATAAAATCATCCCTTATGACACAGATGTCGGAAAAGCGTGAGGCGTTGGAACACGTCGGTTATCCTATCGAGCATAACCCCTTGGAACGTCACAGTAATATCGGAATTATACTTCCAGGTCAAGACGTAAGAAAAATCGGGATGTTTGAGCAGATCATGGAATCACCCGCCGGACGAGAGGTTCTTACGCGTGGAAATGAATGGCTCAAGGAGAATTATAATTACGACTTGCTTGAAATGGCGAAAGAAATACCAGACGAATCCCCTGAAGATAGAAAAAACAGAGCAGACATTCTACGACAGACAAAATATACACAGCCGGCCGTTTATCTGGCTTCAATGGCACTTCATAATATAAAAAAACACCACGAGCGTAGTCCAGGATACGCAACCACTCCCGACTACATCACCGGAATTAGTATGGGAATGGGAACGGCGGCGGTTCTTGCAGGATACATGGATTTTGAAACGGGCCTTAAATTTCACGCAGAGCGAGGACGCATCATGCAAGAGGAAAGCGACCCCACCCCAACGTCTATGGTAACCCTTATGGGAGACGAGGAAAAAGTAAATGAATATCTTAAGAAGCCTGAAAATGCAATGCTCCATCTTTGTATCATAAACGCTGACAATCTTTTTGTTGTGGGGGGACCCGACGACCCAAGTGATCCTACTTCCCCCATGCAACGCGTGAGAAGTGAAGCAAAAAGTGCCGGATTTAGAAGAACGATGGAAGTTGATACCGATAGAGCCATGCATGGCAGATATGTACGCCCTGCACGAGAATCTTTTGACAAGTTGGTTGACAGTATTGATTTTAAAAAACACCATTCTATAGTTGTCAGCAGCCTTACGGGAGAGCCTATTCATAACGAAGAGGATATGAAAAATGAATTAAAACAGGGGTTTGACAATACGATTGACAACAGATTGCCTCTCAAATTCTTCAAAGAAAGAAAAATTCACGTGGCTTCAGAAGTAGGCAGCGAAAAAGGGTTTTTTGCGAAATTCTTAGGAGACCATAGGGTTCAGGCAGCGGCTGCCATTGGAGCTGGAGTTGTTGCAGCCGGAGCGGTCACAGCATACGAAATCATGACACATCACCACCCGGATCACCCTGAGAACGGCAATAAGGAAGAATAAATCATTTGCTCCCGCGTTAATTTAGCTTACTTTTTTTTCGATTCTTTTACTACTTTCCCAAATGGACCTACTACCTTCCGGTAATTATTTCTGTATTCTCTTTGCATCTTCCTCGATGCCCCCACATGGGGTAAATGCCTTTTCACCTCTCTTAAAATTCTAAGATCACTAAGTGGAGTCAAAAGATTCCCGTCGGAAAGCGTACCGCACCTATCTCTGAAATCGTGCAATTTATTTTGCACAAGACCTAACCTCTCACCATCAATATCTATTCCATGCTTACCAAAATCCTGTAAAATCGCATCATAATTTTGATCCAAAAAATTTACAAGCTTAAGCGCTGACACTACGGGAATTGTTGCTTTCCAAATTCTCTCAGGAGGTTTTAAATTTTCTTGCTTGCCGCTTGTCAGTTGCCTCGCGCGATCAAATATCGCAGAAAGTTCAGAATTATCAGTACTATCTACCCAATCCGGGAATGCTTCTATAAATGCTCGAGGTATCGGGGGTTTTTCGGCACCCATCTTATTTATCTTCCTATTTTAAATTCTACAACATCGCCGTCTTGCATGACATGATCTTTTCCTTGAAGTCCTGCTTTTCCTTTCTCCCGCGCCCCCTTCCAGCCGTGACACTGCACAAAATCGGAAAACCCTACAATTTCTGCCTTTATAAATTTATCCATAAAATCAGTGTGGATTTCACCAGCTGCCTCAACAGCTGACGCACCAATTTTGACTGTCCATGCCCTTACCTCTTTTTCTCCACAAGTAAGAAAAGACATAAGTCCCAATTTTTCGTATGCCTTCTGAATAAGCCGCTCAAGGCCGGATTTTTCAACACCCAACTCCTTTAGATACTCCTTCGCGTCTGCTTCGCCCAACTCTGCCAGCTCCGATTCAATTTTTGCGCTTATAACCACAAAATTTGCCTTTTCCATGCCCATAGTAAGAGCATATTCTGAGATAATTTCATCAAATTTTGCCTCTTGATAGTCTCCCTCCGTGACATTCAAAACGATAAGCTCGGGCTTTGATGTCAAAAGCGATAACTGTTTTGCAGCAGCTTCTTCCCCCTCGGTAAGCAAAGCGCTTCTTGCAGGAAGTCCTGTGTTCATGTGATTTTTGAGCTTTGTAACAGCAGAATTGAGAACATTATCGGTTCTTAAAGTTTTATCATTAACTTTTTCAAGGGTATCAAGGTCTGCGAGAATAAGCTCGGTTGTTATTGTTTCGTAGTCTTCTCTCACACCAATACTTCCCTCACGGATAACGTCCTTATCCTCAAAAGCTCTTACCACATGGGCAATTACTTTTACTTCCCGTATGTGTGAGAGAAATTTATTTCCAAGCCCTTCCCCCTCGTGTGCACCCTTAACAAGTCCCGCAATATCGACAAATTCGATCATTGCAGGTTTGAGAGGCGGTAACTCACCCATACCCTCTTCGAGCTTTGTGATATCCGCCAATATATTTAGCCGTGCGTCAGGAACTGCAACAACACCAACATTTGGCTCGATGGTGGCAAATGGATAATTTGCAGCCAAAGCCGCCTGCTTTTTGAGTAAAGCATTGAACAATGTGGACTTTCCCACATTCGGCAACCCAACAATTCCAACAGATAGATTCATTTTGTAACTTTTCCTTTCATGTATTTAGAATAATTTTATCCATTTCCTTTTCGCTCTCTTCGTTTGCTTTTTTGAACAAATCTATTTTACCAGTAGATCTTAAATTTATTGCTCTTATAAGCGCTTCTCTTACTATCTCTAATAGTTCAGCTGTTTTGATAATCAAATCTTCACCATCAATACCTGGTAATCCATGCACTATTTTATTTCTTAAATTATACGCAGAAAGTAAAAACTCATATAGCTCTTGAGTCTTTTTGGATTTATCAGGATAAATTAGATGAGCAGTTCTTAAAGCAATTTTGAATTTTACATCAAATGGGCTTTTGTTAAACAATCCCTCCAGGGAGGTTATTAAGTCGAGAAGTTTCTCATTGGGTGAATTGTAGTGCCTGAAAGAGATATTGAATCTATCAACAGCAATAGAATCTATAATATCGTCAAGTCCATCTAGCTTTTTTGTGAAAATTTCAAATTTATTCTTATTGTCGAGAATATATTTATCCACTAATCCAGGATAACTATCAAAGTCTAGCGGATTACTTTCTGGTCTATAGTGCTCTTTAGGAATAGCACTAAGGTATCGCCCTTGTACATCTCCTTTGCCATAAAGCCTCAAACACGTCAATAACCATTTGATCTTTCTGTCAGCAATCGAGAATTCGAAGTCATTCTCAAATGTTAATTCTGACGTGATGATAAAATGAGGGAAATCTCTGTTTTCTTGGGATTCATAAAGGAACATTAATGTATTGATAAAATTTACCTCGTTCATTGACATACCAGCGCTAACTAATTTGTTTGGATCCAAAGATATTGATACTCTTTTGAACCTTTTGATACTGAAATCTACTAATTGAAATTCTTCCTCGTTGAAGGAGATGTCAAAATTCCACAGGCTTGCGTAAATAATATATGATTTTGTCTTACTCATGTTTTACTTAGGCTTACACAACTTAAAATGAAACTAAATTCTAAACTGATTTATCAATGTTGCTTCCCAAACAGATAGATTCATGAGGGTAATTATATCATGCTAGGATACAAACTAGGTTATCTTCCAGGGAAGGTGTCTTTTGGAACTGCGACTCTGAGTCCGTTGCCCAGATCAAATTCTTGATCCCCATTCTCTTCTTCAAGCTGGATAAGTGCCAAAACTGACGGGACATACGTTTCCGAGTAATCAGCAAGCTCTGATATTACTTTTTCTCTTACGGCAGGATTGCTTACAAGTTTGTAATAATCCAATTTATCTTTTTTAATGAGTTCTCTCGCTTTTTTCTCATTTTTATCACCGTTGTCAAACCCGATATCCTCCCCGTATTTATCCTGAAAGTACACTGACAACGCTTTATTAACGTTGCCGATTCCTGCATGATACGACCATATGGTAAGTCCAATGTCATCACCAAGAAGACCCTTATGAACTTGCAAATAACGGGCAGCCGCTTCAATACTAAGAACCGGATCTTTTCTCTGGTCTTGATTTGCGTTCACAATTAACCCGTACTGTCTGGCAGTATCGGGCAAAAATTGGGCAACCCCTGTTGCTTCTGATACAGGGTGTACTCTATCCGTTCCGCCACCGTTTTCAATAGCTATAATTCCATACAACATTTCAGGTGGCAAGCCATAATCTTTGGCAGCATCTGTAATAATTTCTTTGTATTGCTGAGGAATCATCCGGTGTTCTTTTTCATAACCTGGCTTCTTTTTAATCTCTATTTTGAAATATTCCACCCATTTTCGTGCTTCCTGCTGCTGTCGTGGAGTAAGGTCATGGAAAACCGTTTCAAAAAGCGGTGTGTCATCATGCAGATTTTCTTGAGTTTTAACAATGGCTACATTTTTGGAGTCTTGTGTTTCGGCTGTATGTGATTGAACGGCTGATTCTACATTCGTTGTATTTTTATCCTGTTGCTCGAATGCACTCGCGTGGGCGCTATCGCCATCCATCTCGTCAATGACCGCTGCCCCGCCGCCAAGGGTCACTCCTAAAGCCGCAATTGCTGCTACTTTACTGCCCCAAGAACTCCCATTTTCCCGATCAATTTTATGCGATTTGGGTAGCTCTGTGTTGCCGGCATTTATCCTGCGGACAATTCCATCAGGGCTTACACTATTTGATAAAGGTTGACGGATATTTATCGCATTTGTCCGGTTAATGATTTGCCCTTGCGGCAAATTCTCTGCTGAAGGATCCATTAACATTCAGTATAACAATATATAAGAAAGTCGGGAAAGTGGCTTTCCAACCTACACTAAAAGCGAGACACTTGACAAGTACTAAAAAGTGGGATCATACTCAAAGTATGGCTAGGAAAATTTCAAAACACCTGAAAAGTTCAACCACCCACCTTTATATTCTCTTCGGCTTGACAGCATTTTTCTTTGGAATAATTGCAGCATTTATGATCTCAAATGTTTTTGCCCAGAACGCTGATACCAATCAAATCTATGCATGCGTCAACAACACCAATGGAGTTATGAGAATGGTGACTTCGACTGACACTTGCAAGAACGGAGAAAAGTCAATTAAATGGTCTATCCAAGGACCACCCGGACCCGCAGGGCCAGCTGGGGACACCGGAGGACTCAACCAGTATTTTGGTCTCCCTTTTTTCTGCACAAGTTGCTATTTTGTCGGTGTTGCGGATCGGTTTGTTGACAAAGACTTTTCATATGCACAAATTGTCAAAAGTGAATTCAGCGGATCAGACCTGCATGGTGTGATTTTTAAAGGTGCCTATCTTTATTCAAATACCTTCAATAATACAAATATGACAAACTCAGACCTTAGCAACATGACAGAAATGTCGGGATGGGGATATTCACGAAGAAATACATTCTTGAACGCAAATCTAACCGGAACAAATTTTTCCAATAGCATAATCCAAGAATTTGACTTCACAAATGCCAATCTTCAGAATGCTAATTTTTCAGGTGCACATCTTAAGGGATCTAAATTTACTGGAGCAACTAACTTATCTACGGCAAATTTTAGCGGAGCGACCTGGGAAAATTCAACATGTCCGGACAACACAAACTCTAGCAACAACGGGAACACTTGCGAAGGACATTTTTAGTCTCACCACACCACTGCCAATTCTTCGTTTTTCGAAAGCGTTGTAAGTCCAGATATTGATATGCTGCCAATCACGTTTTTTGTGACGTGTTCCATGGAATTTATGACGGGTTCTTTTTACAGAAGTGCTTGTTGCAATCTATCTTCAATTTTTTTTAGCTCAATTTTTTCTATAAGCTTTTTTACTCTTTTGAAGACCTCCTCCTGGGGTACTTTTAACTCCGTAACAAAAGTGCCTTTTACCTTTTTTGAGAGCGGATACATTAGTTGTTTTTC
>JAUSNA010000034.1 GCA_030645455.1 Candidatus Levyibacteriota bacterium
GATCCAGACCAATCGATTTATTCATTTAAATTCGCTCACCCACAAGGAATGGATGATTATTCTACGTCCCAATCAGGAGTAGAAAGTTACACCATCCCTTTCACTGCAAGAAGTGCAAAGAAAATAGTATATTTTGCAAATCAGCTCTTAAGTCAACAGGACCCTACGAGAATAGATTTACTTCAACCCATAACTACTCAAATTGATGGCGAAGTTAAATTTGTTAAAAAATATTCACAACCGGAAGAATTCGATACTGTTATCGAATCAGTTAGAGAATTAATTGTAAATGGAGAGAGTCCTTCAAACATTATGATTCTAGCTCCTAGAAGAGGTTTGGCAAAGAAATTTATTGAACATTCTGAAGAAAGAGAACCAGAAAATGTAAAGTTCCAATTTGTCTCAAAGATTGAATTTAGCCTTAACGAACAGGAGAGGATATTACTACTAAGTCTTATCGCTAACCCGAACTCAATATTGCATAAAAGGTCGTATATTGGAATGACTGACCCAACTCATTTTTCAAAGGAAATAAATAAACTTAAATCAGTATATGGAAGCTTAGAAGAAGTTCTAGCACAGGCGAAAAAGGAAGATTGCCGTCCTGTCGAAAAAAGAAAACAACAGGTCTGTGAACGCATTACATTTCTGCGTGAATTCTTGCTCGCCCACAATTCTGAGCAAGGGCTTGCAGTTGTATTAGAAGAATTATTCCCAATAGATAACGAAGAACTTAAAAGTATGAACAGTTTGCTCCAAGATCTTACAGAGGAAGGGGATTCTGTTAAAACAGTTTACGCAAAATTTGTGGATTACGTGCGGGCACTTCCAGAAACAGATTCCATAGTGCGAGTAATGACACCTCTCTCATCAAAAGGACTAGAAGCAAACCATGTTTTTATCATTGGATGTAATCAAGGGAATATACCTGGAACCAGAACCTTGGAACACATAACAGACCACGAACACGTGCAAGAACAGCGCAGGATTTTATATGTAACCTTCACTAGAGCAATAAAAACTTTAACTGTTAGTTGGTCGAGATATATACCTTTTGAACAAGCATTAGGACACAATACAGCAAGAGTATCTTCTGTACCGAGAAGAATAAATGGAGTATTGATGTCAGAAGTAGGTATATGTGAATTCTTAGAGGACTTAAATGGAGCTGTATGGATTACTTAATACCAAGAGCCAAAAAAAACCTACATCAATGCGAATACCATATTAGTCTTATGGAAAAATCACAAAATTTAGAAGAACTTGAAATAAACTTCGCAGCATTTGTTGTGTCTGCAAGAAGCGTTACCTTTGTTTTACAAGAAGAATTTAGTAAAAACAAAAAATTCATTAATTGGTATGGAAAAAAGGAAGATCCAAAAAAAGGAACAAAACGATTTGAAATGAAAAATGATAACCTTTGTAAATTCTTTGTTGAAACAAGGAATAATGTTGAGAAAAAGGGCATTACTGGCATTCAAGCAACAGCCATGAAGATACAGTCTTTTGATTCTACTCAAGACATTAAAAATAAACCCGATGGTATCGATGGAACAATTATAAGAGCAGATGGTATTTTTTTAACTGTCTACTCCGGTACACCAAAAGCAGATATCATATCTGCAGTTACTACTGCCACTTTTTCAAGCGAATTCATACTAAAAAATACCCCTACAATGCATTTAAGTAAAAACATTGGGAGGTTAAACTTTTTTGACTTGTCAAAACTTTATTACGAATATCTAAAAGGTCTCGTTGAGGAAGCAACAGAAATAGTTAATAGTTAAAGTAGAGTGAATTTTGCCAGTCAAAAGTTCGAAAATCGTTTAACAGTTTCAGCACCTATTTTAGCCTCAAATTTAACCAACCAATTTTCTTAACTACAATATTTATGAACCTGGTGGTACAATTCGATTAAGGTGAGTAATAAAACCGGAATTTATTATTATGGAGCTTCATGGGCTCTATCATTAATGGTTTTTTTTGGTATAGTTTATTTCAATCGCAATTCTCAAGAATATTCCTCAGTAGCAATAACTGTTATTGTTATATCCTTTGTAGTAGGTTGTATAAGTTTCATTTGTGCCTCATTCTTCTTATTTCGCCATTTCTTCCAAAAAAAACACCATTCAACAATTCCTTATCACAAACCTAAGAATGGGGTAAATGGTTGGTTGCTAGCTCCAACTATTGTATTGCTTATTTTGGTAGCATATTTAGCCGGGAAATCAGATTTTATAAATGTTTCTCAATTATTTAATGGTGGTAATAATGATCCTTTACCTACCAGACCCGTATACCCACTCCCAACTCGTGTTGAAATAATAGAACCTACCCTCAAACCGACAACTGTAATTAAAAAATCCACAAAAGCTGTTACAAATGATCCTGCAATTCACTGTTCGGTTCATCCGGATTGTGGGGGCGGCACAATCCCCCTTAAACAAAGTGAGTGCAGCAATTCAACTTGCTGCCAAATTAATGGTAAGTGGATTTTTTATAGAGATAGAGCACAATGTACCAGAGACCAAGGAGGACAAGTAAACAATACCGGCATTCAAAAAAATCAAGCAAATAATTATTATTGTTGGAATAACACATACGGTTATGCCTACTACACAAGCTCTGGTGATCAATGTAATCTTGACAATTTAAAATCAAGTACTAATTCTATATGTACGAACTCTCAAAAAATGAAAGTTAATTCCTGTAATAGTGCCTGTGAAGACCAATTAAATGAAGATAGGACCGCATGTGCATATGCATATACTGGTTCGGGTGCAGCGATAGAGCAAAGTAGTGATAAGTATGCAGAGTGTCTTAACGGAACGGATAGTGCATCATCGGCTTATTCTATCTGCTTATCAAAATGTACAGAGCAATACAGCCAAGATCTTAAGCAATGCAATTAGTTATGCCTGAAAAAATAGGGAAGTTAAAAAATTATAATAGAAAACGATTCGAAAAAAGATTCGAAGACTTAAATTAAAAGTAAAAAGTAAAAGTATCTAACTTTTCATGAAAGACTAGGGTTCAAAAATCGTATAACATTTTCATCAAATGCTTGCTAGGGATAACTTATACCTATTTTTAACTTTGTGAGCAATATCACTGCTATATAAAAATATATTTGCTATAAGAAAAATATGATATTGCGAATTATTTATACATTCTTAGTCGGAATATTTCTAGCTATCTTCATAGGGGTTGGTATCTCCGCATTTTATGAGTCTCCAAAATATCCTGAGATGCCCTCAACTCTAAAATATTGCACAGCTGAGGTAAAAGATGTTAAGCAGTATGTCGAGTTCAAAAATCAAGCCGAAGCTTTTGATAAATTAGAAAAAAGCTTTATGGTGCAAGAAAAAATATATAACAGAAATGTAGCAATCATAGCAATAATTGCTGCGAGCGCTCTTGTAATTGTAAGTCTTACCCTCTTGCGAAAAATTTTGCTTATAGCCGACGGTATTCTTCTGGGTGGTGTTTTTACCCTTATTTATAGTGTGATACGGGGATTTGGAGCTGAAGACACAAAATTCCAGTTTCTTGTAGTTTCAGTTGGGCTTATTATTACCCTTACATTAGGCTACGTTAAATTTATCAAACCTGCAAAAGAAAGATAATAAAAAAATCAAAACACACACCAGTCTTGCAGCAACACTTGCTGTAACAATTTGGGGTGTGCTCTTTGGCAAGAAAATCCCCACCTGTCTTTCTGATATACTGAATTCTTCATATGCCACCCATCTCAACAACAATCAAAAAAATAAAGGATCTTATTTCAGGCACTGAACAATCTTTTAACCTAACACAAGAATTTCAGGATTGTATTAACAGCATGGAAAATACAGCGCTTAATTTATTTATCACAGGTTATGCGGGAACAGGCAAATCAACGCTTATTGATTATTTTAGAAACACGACAAAAAAGAAGGCGGTTATTCTTGCCCCCACAGGTCTTGCAGCAATCAACGTCAGAGGTCAGACCATACATTCCTTTTTCCACCTTCCTCCACGCTTTCTTGATCCAAATACCCCTCCCCGCAGGTCAAATTCCAGGATATACCGGGATTTGGATGTAATTATAATAGACGAAATTTCAATGGTAAGAGCAGATATATTTGATGGACTTGATCGTTTTTTACGCGTGAATGGAAAGGATAAAAACCTTCCATTCGGTGGTATTCAGATGATAGTTGTTGGAGACTTATATCAGTTGCCTCCAATTGTGTCTCGGGAAGAGATGCATATATTTCACCACTTTTTCGAAACCCCGTATTTTTTCAGTTCCAATGCATATCAGTCCGGGGAATTTTCAGTCATAGAGCTAACGCATATTTTCAGACAAAAAGATGAAAAATTCATTTCTTTATTAAATAAGGTACGGATTGGAGATATCACAACTCAAGACATGGAACTCATAAATAACCGGATTGTCACAAAAGACTACGAGAAAGTTAGACGCGAATTTATAACTTTAGCCACAACAAATAGTGTTGTCAGTGCAATTAACGATTCGGAGCTTAACAAAATTGACCAGCCGCTATTTACTTACCTTGCCACTGTTGAGGGTAATTTTCCAACAGAAGATAGAATATTGCCGGTTGATCTTGAGTTAAAGCTCAAAAAGGGAGCCCGGGTTATTTTTATAAAAAATGACAAAGGCAGACGGTGGGTCAATGGAACATCAGGTATTATTCATGACCTTGATAAGAATTTAATCAAAGTAAAATTAGATGAAGAAGGGTTTCATGATATAGTGACCGTTCCAATTGAGGAGTGGGAAAATGTTAAATATGAGTTTGACGAAGAAGAGCAAAAAGTTATTCCAATTTCTCTTGGTAAATTAAAGCAGTATCCACTAAAGCTTGCCTGGGCAATAACCATCCACAAGAGTCAAGGTATGACATTTAATAAAGCTAATATAGATTTTTCAAAATCCCCCTTTACCCATGGCCAAACATATGTCGCGCTTTCCCGCTGTAGAACATTGGAAGGGATGGTTGTTACCAAAAAGATTTATCCTAATGATGTTATGGTAGATCCCCGTATCGTTGAATTTTCAAAAAAAATTTACAGGATGTAGTGAAATATTATCTGACTGCCTACTCATCCGTCAACGGAAATTTTTTTGCTCGCCAAGCAAGCAATCCACTCGCGACATTATGGGTGTTTTGATAACCCATTTTTATCAATTGATCAACAGCAATTGCACTTCTTGAACCACTCAAGCAATATACGTAAATTTCCGAATTCTTGTCGGGCACAAGTTCTTCCGTTTTCTGAATTCTGTCGAGCGGAATATTAATGCTATTCAGAATTTTTCCACGGCTTACCTCGAGCTCAGTTCTTACATCAAGAATCGTTATTTTTTGTCCGTTGTCGATAAGTTTTTTGAGCTCATCAACTGATATTTCCGGTACTTTTACTCCTATTCCAAACATATTATGATACTCCCAATACTTCCGATAATTTATGTTGATCAAATCCAATAACAAATTCTGGATTTTTCTGCTCAAAGCTAATTTCGGTTACAGGAACACCCATTTGCCCTGTCTTCTCAACCATTTTTTTTGCTTCGTAGGGATTAAGATCTACAAAAACAAGCTTGTGCTTTACACCTTTGTTATCAAGCCATGCCTTTTCCATTTTGCAATATGGACAAGAAAGAGTTGCGTATAATGTAACTTCTTTTACCTTTCGACTCATTTTTGTACCTCCTCGATAAAAGAAAGAATTTTTTTACTCAAACTTCCTGTCTTTGAATGAGTTAATGAATAATAAACTTCTTTGCCAATTTTTTTTGTCGTGACGAGTCCGGCATTTCTTAATTTTTCCAAATGCTGGGACACAGCCGACTGGGATAACCCGCAGTTACCAATCAGTTGTGTGACATTTTTTTCACTTTCGGAAAGACAAATTAGCAATTTCAGACGTGTGTGATTTGCAAGAGAAGAAAGAATTAAAGATTCCATAGATATATATTAGCACATACTAATATATTGTCAATAGTATAATTTTCTTTGTTATACTATTAATAAACTTATATAAATACGTATGGGATCATTGTCGGCTTTATTTAAAAACAAAGCATCTAAATTTAACTTTGCTGTTATTTTTATATTATTATTAGGATTGTTTTTGCGAATTCACAATTACACGCAGTCTCCACCTAGAGGCTCTTCTTCAGATGAATATTCATACAGTTTTATGGGGGTAAGCCTTCTTACAAAAGGCGTGCCGACCACCTGGTCTAATTTGCAAGCCTATGAGAAATTTGGCAGTAAAAGACAGAATTTAACAATTGACAATATTTACTTTCCCTTGGTAACCCCTTATTTTGACCATCCGCCGCTCAACGGAATTCTAGTTGGAGGATGGGCACTTTTGAATGGAGAAAATACTTTTGAAAAAGTAACGACACGAACAATACGCCAAGTACCTATTTTTCTTGGCATGATTTCATCCCTATTACTTTTTCTTCTAACTCTGAATCTCTACGGTAAAAAAACCGCTGTCTGGGCACTTCTTATTTACTCATGCTCGACAATCATTGTCATGAATACCAGATTTGTTTTTGCAGAAAATTTGGTAACGCCTTTATTACTACTTTCACTTTTAATTTTGGTAGTTGTAAAAAAGAATCTATCGATAAAACAAATCCTGCTTCTTTCACTTCTCAGTGGGCTTGCTTTTTGGGCGAAGGAATTCGGACTTGTGGTTTTTTTCACAACCCTATCAATTCTAATCTACGAAAAAACCAAATGGAAATATATCGCACTATTTACAATTTTCTCAATATTTTTAATGTCATTATATTTACTTTATGGATACCTATACAATTGGGAACTTTACAAAGCGGTTATTTTTACGCAAAGCTCACGTATAGTCGGTCCGAATACCCTGTACACTCTATTTTTCCACCCGATAATCGTCAACAAGTTATATTTTGACGGATGGTACTTATTGGGGTTTGTTTCCTTTTTTGCGGCATTCAAAAATTTTTCAAAAAACAAATTTATTCTGCTACCCTCCTTCATTTATTTTTTTATTATGCTATTTTTCCTCAACCACGAAGGGGAAATGGGTTGGTATATGATAACAATGTTTCCTTTTTTCTCGATACTAACAGCAAGCCTTCTTGTTGAAAGCATTAAGAAAAAGGGGTGGTATATATTTGTTACTTCAATTTTTGTTGGAATGTATATTGCACAGTACTTACTTGATCTCAAATACGGATTAACGAATTTAGGATTTAGATTTTTTCTAGTATCACTTCTCTTACCACTTTTTGCTTCCTACGTCCTAAAAAGAGAAAAAATATACTCCTTTTTATCAAATGTGTGGTTCTATGGACTGATTTTAGCGACTATCTACATAACATACTATTATATCCACCCGCTATAGAAATCAGAATGCGTGTTCTTTTGATGCGCCTTTTTTCATAATCCCAAAAGACAAGAAAAAACAACTTAAAATTATAAAAGAACTAACCAAAAACGGAAGCGGCAAAAAAACCGTTGCAAGCACTCCTGCAATAACAGGACCCAAAATATTCCCAACACTTATATACGAGGCATTTAGTCCTTGAATAGAACCTTGCGATTTCTCATCGGTTTCTCTTGATAAGATTGTCTGGGTAAGCGGTCCGATAAAAGAATTGGCAAGGCCGGAGGCAACTGTAATTACGAGGAATATATTTATTTCTTTTGTAAAGAAAATTGCAAGATAAGTAATTGAAGATAATAGAAGCGCAAATGTGAACGCTTTCTTTTCACCAAAGAATTTAACAACACGCTGGAGAATGAAAATTTGAGTTACAAGTCCTATAATACCAAATAGTGTAAATACGGTCGCAATTTGGTTGGGACTCATTCCTAGAACCTTTACTGAAAATGGCTGGAAGGCAAATATAAACATTCCAAGGGCAATGTTATAAACAAGAGATATCAAAAGAGTAAGACCGACTTTCGGATCAACAACCGCTGTAACCATTTTTTTGAAATCAAATATTTTTGCATTTTTTACCTTTCCTATGTGCCTGTTTGTTTCGGGCAAGAAGAAAAATGTCAACAATACAGCAACTAATGAAATTCCTGCAGCAATTAAAAATGGTACATGAAGACCAAACCCTACGGTTAACGCAGAAATTGCGGGACCAAATACAAATCCAAATCCGAATGAAGCACCAATAATACCAAACCCCTTTGCCCTATCCTTTAATGGAGTTGTATCTGAAATTACTGCCGACGCAACCGGAATATTTCCGGCGGTAAACCCATCCAAGGCACGTGCTATAAAAAGAAATATTGCACTTGGCGCAAAAGCCGCGATAAGAAATGAAAGTGCGGTACCTGATATTGATATAACCAGTAATGGCTTTCTCCCATATTTATCGGAAAGCCTTCCAATAATGGGATTTGCTATGAAGGAGCATAGTGAAAAAACAGCAAATAACAAACCATTTTCAAAATCACTCATACCAAATTTCGTGGAATATGAGTAAAGAATTGGAATAATAATCCCGTATCCAAGAGCGTTCACAACAGCAATCAAGGCTATAATTGCCAAGTTTCTATTTTCAGATAGTTTTCTGAATTTATTGATCATGACTTTTTATTATAAAGAAGTTATAGATTCTTTTCATCGACAATAAATTATTTCTATCATGACCCATTATTGATGCTTTTTAGTATCTAAAAGTTTGCTATAATTTTAAACACTGTAGGATGAGATTTTCATACTTATTAATTCTTCTATTAATCCTACTGCCCATAATAACCTTCTTCATGACACGTGGTGTTGTGACACACGATGAGGGGTACATACTCCACTCTGCTGAAAAAATATTTGACGGGCAAATCCCGTACCGTGATTTCCATTTTGTTTATACACCACTAAGTATATTTCTGACATGGATTTCATTCGTGATTTTCCAACCATCAATTCTCAGCTCAAGAATACTCATGATCCTAATTGCACTTCTTTCGTCTGGATTGATTTTCAAAACCATAATGTATGCAACAAAAAATAAATTATACGCAACGATTGCTGTTCTTACTTTTGTATCCTGGGGACCAACTCATATTAATTTTGCATGGCCGGTGATGTTTGCAATTTTCACCGCTTTCCTTTTTTCATTTTTGCTTCTGAAATTTACGGATTCAAGAAAAAGCCGTTATTTATTTCTTGCCGGAATTGCTGCTTTTTTTGTATTCTTAGCAAAACAAAATTTTGGGATAGCAATACTCATACCAAGCGCTATCTTTTTTTCAATTAAACATGCACGGTCATTGAAATACACATTGCCGTTTATCTATGGCTACCTCTGGGGAATAATATTTTTTGCTGTTTATCTTCTTGCAACAGGATCCTTTGCACCCTTTTTGTACGACCTTTATGATTTCACTATAAAACGGATTTTTATAAATGAAAGCCTAACCACTAATTTTATTTATAAGGATACATTAATCGTAATGCTTTCAAGAACCGCTTTTTATCTATTACCACTCGCGCTATCTCTTGCCGCCTTTATCCTTCTTTTTTTGAGGCGCCGTTTTCACCTGCTTTTTCTACCGGCAACGGTTGCTGTATTCTATATAGTTGGAATTCGACCAACGACAGACTACACCCATCTTGTACCGCTGTTGTCCTTGTGCGGAATACCACTAGCGCTTTACCTTCGATTTAATATTCAGTCCACCATCCGCATGTTGATTCTTATTTTCACCTTTACATTTATATTTCTAGGATTTAATACAGCACTTTTTAAGGGATATTACCGTTGGGATACACCTCTAACCAAGCATAATAATTTTTCATCAAATCCGAAAATTAATATTTTTCTTAACGATAAATTCTATAACGAATTCAAAGAGCTTCAAAATATCGCTGATACTTACACAGCAACAGATGATTATATATTCGTCAATTCCTACAACCCGCTTCTGTATTTTGTAATGAATCGAAAAGAGCCAACTAAAAATAACGTTCTTGCAACAGAGATAGATCCTCAGCAATATTATGATGAAGCACTTGGTAATTTAGTTGCTAAGCAAATTAAAATTGTTATCCTCGACCATAAGAGTCTTAATAACCTACCTATTAAAAAATATATTGAAAATAATTACAGATTTGATAAAACAATTCAGGATTTTGATATTTATCTTAGAAATCCTTGACACTTAGGCACCGGCGATTTAGTATTGTGAGTATGGCAACAATAGATGATTTTTCAAAACTTGATTTAAGAGTTGTAAAAGTAACTGAAGCATCCCGCATGGAAGGATCGGACAAACTTTTGAAATTACTCGTAAGTATAGGCTCTGAGACACGTCAAATCTTGTCCGGTATCGGAAGAAGTTATGAACCGGATGACATTATAGGAAAAGAGCTTATTGCCATTGTAAATCTGGACCCAAGAATGATGATGGGAGAAGAAAGCCAGGGCATGATACTGGCAACCGGTGACGATCTTGAAAATATCACACTCATACAACCGGATAAGGAAGTTGAACCGGGCTCAAAAATAAGATAGAAATATGGCAAAAAACGACGAACAACAATTTCAAGTGAGTCTCAATCCTGAGAAAACCCAAATAGTTTATACCGATACAATTTTTATGAACGTTAATGATGATGGAGTCACATTTGATATCTGTCAAAAAGTTGGCAATTCAAATCAAGTACAAGTCGTATCAAGAATTGGAATGAGTAGAGATCACGCGCAAAAATTTGTAAAAAAACTAACGGAAATTCTTGTTCTCACCCACGGCCACTCACGTACCACCGACAAGAACTAAACTCTCAAAAAAGCGCGATAAATTTAGGAACTAATATCAAAAATCCTACTGTTACAGCAAAAAAAGCTGACAACAAAACCGAGGCCGCAGCCACATCCTTTGCAATTTTTGCCTCCAGCCTATGCTCATTGACAATAAGATTTGTCATCTCTTCAATTGCCGTATTTATCATTTCAGTGATAATAACAAAGAAGATAGCAAAAATAATAAATAAAAATTCAAACTTATTAATTTGAAGAATAAAAGAAGCAATGACAACAAGAATTCCTATGGCAAGATGAAATCTTACATTTTGGTCAACCTGTACTGCAAGCCGCATTCCTTCAAAAGCATATCCAAATGATTTCAAAAACTTTTTGATATCCATCACCTTATAAATTGTACAATATTAACTGCAATAACAGTAAGCAGAATTCCACATACCGCACCAACTATTGTTTCTTGGGGTGTGTGTCTTTTTTTGACAATCCTGGCCCAGGCAACAAGCGGAATAAGCAATAGAAGCAAATAAGTTACACCGCCATATAAATAAATTACGCCCGTTATAATTGCACAAACAGATGCGACATGAATACTTGCCTTTATTTTTCTATTAATCATATCCAGAATTATGAGGGCAACAACAAAAAGGATAGCTCCCATTGTAAGATTTACCGGCCCACCCTGACTGTATATGAAGAAGGCAAAAAGTAATACTACCGAAATCACAAATGGATACAGAATAACGCGTTGCCTGCGGTTTGAAACATCAATATTATTAAAAAATCCTTTCTTTACTCCAATCAGAACAAAAGCGGCTACGAGTCCTGAAAAAATTAGAGAAATAAAAGTCCAGTAGTAAGAAGTTTGTGTACTGCCTGTTGAATAATAGGTAAGAAGAAAAACGGCAGGAATTGTCAAAACAACAGGGTGCAATATCCATGTCAAAATATTGGCAAAAAGTATCATACTTATTAAGGATAACTAAATGAGGATATTACTTCAAGAGTGCAAAGGTTTTTTCTTTACCCAAAATTTCAAAAACGTCACCAAGCGGTAATCCTTGTTTTTGCCCTATAATGTCTGAATAAATCTGTGGATATCTAATATTTTTTTCCTGCATAAAAGCAACAGTAGCATTGGATATATTTGCGCTATTCCAATCGGAAACTTGCTCCAAGGCATTACCATATTGCGCCAGCAACTCACTTTTGTTGGACACCGGAATAAGAAATGGTGTAATATAATTTTTAAATTCAGAAAGTAACTTCATTCTTGTTTGCGCACTTTTAACAAAACTTAAAAACTCTGAATCGCTCAAATTCTGAGTTATGGTCCCATCAAATTCCTTCAATTTCCTTCCCAATTCCTCAGCGCTCATTTTTCGCATGTATTCACCGTT
>JAUSNA010000069.1 GCA_030645455.1 Candidatus Levyibacteriota bacterium
ATATTTTCAATATTTGGAATATAAACTACGATATTTCCTGCGTGCGATAGCTCTGAAAAAAGAGAAACAAACCGTGCCTCCAAATCCCCTTCATTATTTATACCCGCAAGAAGCCTGTCTGCGTATAATTTAAATACAATTTTATTTGCAACCTGATGGGGAAGCACAGACATATCCGAATCTATTACAAATTGAGAGATAAGAGACGTTTTTCCAACCCCCGCTTTTCCTACAAGCAATGCATTGCTTGCAGTATTTTTTGAAAGGGCGGTAACTAAAAGATCATATTCATTTTCCCGACCTATAGGCTTTGCCGAATCACTCATAAGAACCTCTCGGGTAAAATTAGAAGCGTAACGGGAAAGTTCAGCGCTCCACCCGAATACAAAAAAGTCAAATACTCCGCTTCCTGAAAAATGAAGCTCTTTATGCTTCCTACCATCGACTTGTGCTTTCTTGCGAACCCACGCAAGAACAGTAAGAACATCATTTTCATCAATGTCTTTATTGAAAAGTATTTTTTCCTCCCTGTCTGCAAGTAAAAGATATGCCGCATAAATATCAATCGAATGAATATACGCTCCTTTTAAGGCAAGTACTATCGACTTTGCCTTTTGCAACACATCTTCTTCGGAAATTGGACCGTGAGAAGCTTCGTATGAATAATCAAATAATTTATTTAAATACCGCACCTCATAGTCGTGTTGTATTTGTCTAATAACGGCATGCATATCAAGGTTTCGCTCGAGATATGCTCTGGTTCTAAAATCTACACACTCAATAAAATGAGGGTATTCGTCAGTTACCCTTTTTTGGGGATAACTATTCTCAAGCCTAAAATGGATAAAAAGCTCTTGCAGAACAAGAACAAAATACAATGGGAGTATGCGAATAATTAGATCCTCATTTTCTAAATTGAGATATACAACAATCCCAATTAAAAGAAATATTGCCACCCTCAACCAGCGAACGAGAGGATTATCAAAAAAATAATAGAGAAAGTAATAATTATTTTTCATTGTACAAAAACATCTCCACCTACCAATAAAAGAATGGCTCCAAAAGGCAAAGCAATTAAAAATAAGGCTATTAAAACCTCTGTCAAAAGAAGCACAAAAATAATACTCGCGGATATTAAAATGAGCGCGGTTTTTATAATCATTCCAAAAACTATTGAAAATAGGACCAAACCATCTCGATACTCATTTTTTAATGGTTTGAAAAAAGTATGCAAAAGTAGTGGGAGAGACAAAAGGGACGCCGTATATCTGTTAAATTCTATAAAAAAAGTAAAAATTCCACCAATGACCGTTTTGTACCAGAATAAAATTAAATAAAAAGGATAATAAAGAAATGCAACCATAGGCAGTAACCACACCACTCCTTACTTCTAGTTTACGGTATGGGTGAAAAATAAATCAAGGAGAGCTTATAATAGGTTGTAAGGTAAAGCGTAAATATTGTATGATTACCTCATGCCGACACCCGACATTTCCGATTATAATGAGCTTTTCCTGCGTACTGCAAAAGATCACGTTAAAGCTCTTGAGGAATTAGTATTAAAACTTGAGGCCACAGGACCAACACCCAAAATTACTGAAGAGATTTTCCGGCAGGCACATTCATTGAAAGGCTCATCAAGCGTGATGGGGTTTAAAAAAATTACAGATCTTTGTACTCAAATTGACCAGACAATCCATCCCGGGGATGGAAAAGACCGGTTTGAAAAAAAACAAACAGCGGAAATCTCCAGATGCATCGTTGAAATAAAGAATATTCTAGAAAATAGTACAACATATACCAATACTTAATTATGCGGATTTTACTTGCCGAAGACGATACCTTTTTCCAAAATTTCTACTCAAAAAAACTTTCAGAGAAAGGCTTTACAGTAGATATTGCCCATGATGGAGTTGAAGCAATTGAAAAATTACTAGCTAACAAACCGGATATTATGCTTTTGGATTTAATTATGCCCAAAAAGGATGGTTTTGAAGTACTTTCTGAAGTATCAAAACGCCCGGAGTTAAAAGATGTTCCTATTCTTGTATTCTCAACACTAGGCCAAGACGCCGACGTAGAGAAGGCGAAGAGCTTGGGGGCAACTGGATATATTAATAAAACTTTTTTTGATTTTGATAATTTGCTATCAAAAGTAATGACGGTAGCAAATCATTAATTTACCCTGCCTATGATTTTAGCTGACGACCAGATCAAAGCACTGGTTATTAAAACCGGGCTCGCGACCGAGCAAAGCATACAAGAGCTTGTTGAGTTTGCAAAAAATTCAAATGTAACGCTTGCCGATGCTCTCATCGAAAAGGACGTTATATCAGATGAAAATCTGGGTATTCTTATTGCAGACTTTCTTCATATTCCATTCACTGTTCTATCCAAGCTTTCAATTCCTGAAGATGTTTTTCATGTAATCCCGGAAAAAATTGCCCGCAAACATAAAGTTATTCCGTTTGAAAAATCGCAGGAAGGACTAAAGGTTGCAACAATTGATCCCCGCAATACTGAGATTTTACAGGCTATAAGTAAAAAAACGGGGCTTAAAGTTGTCCCCTATCTCACAACGGAGCGTGATATTGAAAATATTTTACGGATTTATAAAAGAGATCTTCAAAAATCATTTGAGAAATTATTGCAAAAAGAACTCGGAATAACCGATATTTCAAAAGTAACGGATGCTGCTCCAATCGAGAAGATTGTTAACCTACTTGTCGAATTCGGATACCAGGATAAAGTATCCGACATCCATATCGAACCCGAAGAAAAAGATTCATTGGTCCGGTTCAGAATTGATGGAATTCTTCATGACGTATTGTACCTTCCGAAAAATTTCCATGAGAGGGTTATATCGAGAATAAAAATTCTATCAAAACTTCGGACCGACGAACACTTAAGTCCGCAGGATGGAAAAATGAGAATTAAACTTGAGGAAGAAAATTTGGATATCCGTGTCTCGGTACTTCCAATTGCTGATGGTGAAAAAGCGGTATTGAGGCTTCTTGCCTCCCACTTCAGACAGTTTTCTCTTATCGACCTTGGGATGAGCGAGACAGATCTTAAAAAAGTAACCAACGCGTACAGCAAATCCTATGGCATGGTACTCTCAACAGGTCCTACCGGAAGCGGAAAAACTACCTCAATTTATGCCATTCTTAAAATTCTTAATACCCGTGAGAAAAATATTACAACAATTGAAGACCCTGTTGAATACCGGATCAAGGGAGTTAATCAAATCAACGTAAATACCAAAACGGACCTTACCTTTGCAAACGGCTTGCGCTCCATATTACGTCAGGACCCCAATGTTGTTTTCGTAGGAGAAATTAGAGACAGCGAAACTGCAGGAATTGCTGTTAATGCTGCGCTCACCGGACACTTGGTTCTTTCTACCCTTCACACCAATGATGCGGCAACGGCTCTTCCGAGACTAATTGATATGAAAGTTGAACCTTTTCTTGTAGCTTCAACTGTCAATGTCATAATTGCGCAGCGCCTTATCCGCAAAATATGTGATATGTGCAAAATGTCTTACGACATTGACCGTTCGGATCTAACAAAGAATTTACCGACAAATATCATTTCAAAGCATTTTGGAGAAAAGGAAGTCGTAAGGCTTTATCGAGGTAAAGGGTGCAAGATATGCCATTCGACCGGATACTCTGGAAGACTTGGTATCTTTGAAGTATTGGAAGTAACAAAAGACATAAAGGCATTGATTGCTGCTAAAAATGACTCGGATGTTATACAAAAAAAGGCAATAGATCTTGGAATGACAACCATGCTTAACGACGGACTCAATAAAGTACTTAAAGGAATGACTACAATAGAAGAAGTATTACGTGTTACAAAAGTTGAATCCCTCTAATTATGCAATTATTCAATAATTCAAATCCAAAATCTATCAGGATCTCAAGCACCGAAAAGCTAGGATTGGTTAGTAATATGGCAACAATGCTATCTGCAGGAATCCCGATTCTTGAGGTTGTTGATTCTCTTCTTGAAGACGCAAAAGGGAGTCAGAAAAAATTTCTTGAGTCGCTAAAGGCTGATCTTGCACAAGGCAATCACGTAGCGGATGCTCTTGCGAAATTTCCAAGAATTTTTGACAAAATTACTGTCAATCTAATTAAGGCTTCCGAAGAAGCAGGAACGCTTGACGTTACACTAACTGATCTTAAATCCTCCATAAAAAAAGATGCGGAATTTTCAGACAAAATCAAAGGGGCTCTTACATATCCAGTTCTTATTTTCTTTGTTTTTATCGGAGTTCTACTTATGATACTTGTTGTCGTGGTCCCGAAAATATCCAGTGTATTTTCAAGACTCGATGTCCCCCTCCCTCTTCCAACACAAATATTAATTTTTATGTCTAAAATTCTTACCGAATATACGGTTTTTGCCGCAATTGGAATACTAATTTTGGTAGTTTTGATATTTCTTGCATACCGTGAGAAGAAAAGGGAATTTATGCATATTCTATTTATGCTTCCGCTCGTCTCAACTCTTGCACAACTCATTGATTTGACCCGTTTTTCAAGAAGTCTCTATCTACTTCTCAATGCCGGCATTCCAATAGCGGCAGCTTTAGAGCTTGCCCAGGAAGTAGTTCTAAAAAAGGAAGTGGCAAAAGCTATTGGCCACTGCAAAGACGTGGTACTTGCGGGAAGTGAATTATCTTTGGGTCTTAAAAATGCAAAAAATATTTTTCCAAATATTATGATAAAAATTACCGAAGCAGGGGAAAAAAGCGGCTCTCTTGATAAATCTATGCAAGATGTTTCAGAGTACCTCGACTATCAGGTAGACAAAACCCTGAAAACGCTCACAACCATGTTGGAACCGATAATGCTTATAGTTGTCGGCACCCTCGTTGGAGGAATGATGCTTTCTATTATTGCGCCGATTTACGGACTTATCGGACAGGTCTCAGCTCGTTAGATGAAATTACCAATCCAACTTAGGAATAAAGATTCGAAGAAAAGACAATCTGGATTTACCTTCGTTGAATTGATAATTTCCTTTGGCATCATAGCAATTTTATTTTCAATCGGGTATGTAAGCATCGCAAATATTCAAACCAAATCGGCCAGCAATGCTTCCGTTTCTGTCATCATTTCAGATATCAAATCTCAACAAATAAAAGCGATGACAGGCGACACCGAAGGTCGGGGAACTCCGGATACTTATGGAGTAAAAATACTACCAAACTCCTATATTCTCTTTCATGGATCCGTTTACAATCCGCTTGATCCCTCGAATTTTTCTATCCCAGCGCCTTCTGGTCATACATTTAGCACACTTCTTCCAAATAATTCGATCATTTTCTCAACTGGCAAAGGAGAAATCACAGGATTTGTGGATGGACAAAATACGATTACTCTCACAAACACCAGGTCAGGCAGAACTCAGACAGTTCACTTTAATAAATACGGAACAGTAACAAATGTTAATTAAAAATTTACAGAACCAAAAAGGACAACTGCTTATTGAAGTATTATTTGCGATTGCGCTTACTTCAATTATTCTACCGGCACTACTAACCGGTCTTATTTCATCGAGACAAGGGATATCCCAACAACAACAACGTATCCAAGCGATAGCTCTTCTTAAGGAAGCGGAGGAAATAGTTCGCAATGTAAAACACCAATCGTGGTCAAATGTTGCAGTAGATGGCACGTACCATCCGGTTGTTGTTAGCAACTCTTGGTCTCTTGCTGCAGGACTTGAAACAATAGGTGACTTCGAAAGAAGCATCCAAATAAACAGTGCCCAACGTGACAATAATGGCTCAATTGTCGCAAGCGGAGGCACTATCGATCCCTCTACCAAAAGAGTGGATATCAGTGTCACTTGGAATAAACCATACAATTCAGCAGCAGAATCAACCCTATATGTCACCCGTTATTCGCAAAACGCCGCAAATGTTGTAACGACGGTTGCGGATTTTACAAACGGCACACCCAATCAAACAATTATAGCCGATAATAACGGCGGTGAAATTGAGTTGGGCTCAGGAGGAGGATCTTCAAATTGGTGTAATCCCATTGACTCACTTACAAGTATAGATCTCTCCCGTCAAGGTGTTCCGACAGCAATTTCTGCTATTGAAGGGTCAGTTGTTACAGGAACCGGAGGCAATGCTTCAGGACCAACCTTTGTTAGAAATCTGATATCCGGCAATTCTCCGGTTCTTGCAACACCTGCAGGAGAATTCGATAATTCAAAAGCCAATGGGGTGTTTACGGCAGGCAATTTTGGCTACATAGCAACAGACAGCAATTCTGAGGAGATAAAAATATTGAACTTAACTCAATATTCCAATCCCCCAACCAACACTAAATTCCTCAAAGTAGGAGCATTTAACGCGCCGGGAAATACTCAAGGAAATAGTGTCTATGCGAGCGGAAATACAGGATATATGACTGCAGTGGACAAATTCTACACTTTTAGACTGACAGATTATACTCAAATAAATCCTACAGCAGTAACTCTTGCCGGAACAGGAAAAAAAATAGTTGTTGCTGGAAATTATGCATTTGTTGCAGTAAATTCCATTACTACTCCCCTGCAAATTATTGATATCTCAAATCCGGCAGCACCGACAATTGTTGCCGCAGCAAATATTACCAATCAGCCGGGAATTGACGTTGCGGTTAACGAAAGCGGTACCAGAGCATATCTTATAACACCTTATACTTCACCTTCCCAAGCCAATGTTTTGATTATTAATACCAGCACCATGACAACCCCATTGCCCCTTATTGGAACCGGATTCAACACGAACGGAATGAATCCGAAAGGAATTTCGATAGCAACCGGAAATAGATTGATTGTCGTGGGACAAAATGGATCACGGCAATACCAGGTGATTAATACATCAAACGAAACCACTCCCGTTGCCTGTGGTGATGGCATGACAATATCAAGCGGTGCGCACGCTGTATCTAGCGTTTTACAAAGCAATGGCTACGCGTACTCTTACGTCGCAACCGGGGATAGCAACCAAGAACTCAAAATTATTCTTGGCGGCTCAGGAGGAACTTTTTCTAATAACGGCACTTTTACCTCAGGTCCTATTGACCCTGGGGGGTCTGTTGTTTACAACTATTTTACTCCTTCTTTTATTAAGCCTATTGGTACCAATATTCAGTTCAAGGTAGCTGTAGCACAAGCTGTGAATAATAACTGCAATGAGGCTTCATATACTTTTCTGGGTCCCGACGGAACAGAAAATTCATTTTTTAGTGGGGAAGGTGCAATTCCGTTCAATACAAGTGGAACATATACCAATCCGGGCCGCTGCTTCAAATTTATGGCATATCTTTCAACCACAGATTATACCTCTTCGCCTATTCTCTATGATGCTACCGTCAATTACTCACCATAATCTATGAAAATTAGTTTTAAGTATCTTGCGTTAAGTATTAAGAGTTTGTGCATTTGTTTTAGACCAAACGCTAGGCACCATAAACCAAACTCTTCTTCAGGCTTTACTCTTGTTGAAGTTCTTATTTATATGGGGCTCTTAATTACTCTTATTGTTATTTTCACAGAAATATTTGCATCGATAACAGACCTACAATTAAGCTCAAAAAATACCTCAAATGTTGCGGACGACGGCAGATACATATATAGCAGATTTATTTATGACGTAAATAGGGCAGAGTCAATATCTACACCTATAAATGAAGGAGAGACTACAAATACCCTTTCTCTTATAATAAACGGTGATTCATACAATTACACACTTGCCAATGGAGTGCTTTCAATAACTGATCCCACTGGGTCTTACGCACTCAACGGATACGGCTCACAAGTGGTTGGATTATCATTCACGAAAATCGGAACCGGCGCCAACAGCACGGTGAGAATTAATTTCACAGTCAATGGTATCGTTACAAAGCAAGGGCTATCGGATCAACAATCTTTTCAAACAACTGCGGGACTCAGATGAAAAAAACAAACATATATCAGAATGGTCAAACGCTTGTGATACTTCTTGTTTATATGATTATAGCGGTAACTATCACATCGGCTGCGGTTGTAATGGTGCTTAATAGTTCTACTGGAACCGGAAAAGTTCATCAGGGAGCAACAGCATTCGACATTGCAGAAAGCGGTGCTGAAAATGCTATTTTAAAATTATTAAGAAATAGGAATTACGCAGGAGAAACACTGGATATCGGAAACGGTCAGGCAGAGGTTACGATAACAGGAACCAACCCCAAAACAATAATCTCAACAGGAACTTTAAATAATTTCTCTCGAACAGTACAAGTTTTGGTCAATATAATTAATGGAGAACTAACAGTGACCTCTTGGAAGGAAATTTAAAATCTGGGAAAGTTTTTTCAGAATGAGTATAATAATTAATAACAATATACAATATGGATTTTAACAAAAAACAAGCAGCGCTTCTTTATCTTGACAAGAATGGTTTTTACTTTTATACAGATGGTCTTCCAAGCGTAATTAGTCTTGCATTTATCGACAACGCGGTAAGAGATATGGATGTTGTCAACGGAGCATCCCTTATAGCTCAGGTAAAAGCCTTTATAGATCAGTACAGGCTCATGCCTTCGATGATTACCATTATTCTTTCTCCAAATGTTGCTTTTGAAAAAGACATTGCTGGCCTTACGCGCGAAGCGCAGGCGGAAGAAATTAAGAATTTTATTGATACCATTCCTTTTGAAAGTGTACTTACCAGAACCTACCCTATTGAAAAAGGTGTAAAGGTGATTGGATTTAATGAAGACCTTTATACAGAGTTAAAAAATGGCTTTGAAAAAAACTCATTTGGAATCGATATGGTCATCCCTTACCAACTACTCGGGACAGATCAGACTCTGATTAAAAATTTAACCACCGATAACGCTGCGCAATTCCTGAAAAGATGCGACCATTTAAAACAATACACTTTACTTATCACCGAAAAACAAAAAAACCCTGGTCCATCTCCAGTGACCGAGACAGTCGTGCAAAAACCAAAAAAAAATTATACCCGCCTTTTTGTAATGATAGGAGTTTTTACTTTTCTTTTTGCGGTTCTTGGATATATGCTAATTACTATGAAATGAACCCAAATTGGATAAAAGTTTTACCCTATTGACAAGATTTTTTAAATATGGTTATCTAGATACAGATATGAAAACTGCCCAGTTGAAATACCAGAAAGGTTTCACACTTATCGAACTTCTCGTTGTTATTGGAATTTTGGCAGTTCTTCTTGCAATTACACTTATAGCAATCAACCCTGCACGTCAATTCTCTCAAGCAAATAATACGCAAAGAGCAAGTGATGTGAACGCTATTCTTAATGCTGTTGGACAATATGCAGTTGATAACAATGGAGACTTGACTGCTCTTGGCATACCGGTAGCACCAGCTGCTGCAGGAAATATCGGGAATGCAGGAATCAACCTGTGCTCAGCACTCGTGCCAACCTACATTGCGGAACTTCCGGTTGATCCTCAGACTGGAAGCTATACTGATTGCACAACATATGATACCCAATATGAAATTGTCCGATCCAACACTGATAGCCGCGTAACTGTTAATGCTCCCGACACAGAAATCCCACCAGCTGCAGCTATAATAAATGTAACTAGATAATATTTTTAATCGTAATATGATTCATTTTATAAATAACAAAAAAATTCAAAAAGGTTTTACGCTTATTGAGCTTCTCGTTGTTATTGGAATTTTAGCTGTTCTTCTTGCAATTACACTTATCGCGATCAACCCGGCACGTCAATTCTCTCAAGCAAATAATACGCAAAGAGCTAGTGACGTTAACGCAATTCTAAATGCTGTTGGACAATATGCGGTTGAAAATAACGGCGATCTATCTGCACTCGCTATTCCGGTTGGATCTGCAAGTGCGGTAGTTGTTGGAAGTAATACCGCTGGCGGACAATTGGATTTTTGTCCTGATATAGTGCCAACATATATCGCTGAGATGCCCGTTGATCCTCAAACTGGAACGTGGGTTGATTGTACAAATTATAGCTCAAATTACACAATTTTCCGCTCCGCTACGGATAGTAGAATTACTGTCTCAGCTCCTAATACCGAGATTCCTCCAGCAGCTGAAGTGATATCTGTTACGAGATAGACCTACAATTCTTCCTAAGTATTGCCATGATCTTATTTTAATGATAGGATTTTTATTGTAAAAAGTTACTATCCTTTAAATAACTATTTATTAATGATAAAGTAGAATATATGGAGAAAAAAATACTGATTGCTGAAGACGAACAATTCCTAAGAGAACTTTACGCAGATGTTTTAAGGGGTGAAGGCTACACCGTAGATACTGCTATAGATGGCGAGGAAGCGTTCACCAAAATGTCTAAGGGGGGATGGGACTTAGTCTTATTGGACATTATTATGCCAAACATTAGTGGTCTTGATGTAATGAAAAAAATGCAGTCATCCCCTCAACCCGAAATACCCAATAAGACCGTTGTTTTTCTCACAAACCTTGATAAAGGTGAGGAAATCAAACAAGCATTACTTCTTGGGAACGGTTATCTTATCAAAAGTCAGATCACTCCGGGAGACTTGGTCCATGAAGTACAATTATACCTAAGTCAGCCTACTCCACCCACTAAATAGCTACTTCTTTTGAGCAATCGGGATAGAAAAAGAGAATACCGAACCCTTATTTTCGCCTCCCGATTCGACCCAAATTCTTCCTCCATGCAACTCTACCAACGATTTTGATAAGTAGAGCCCAAGACCGGTTCCCTGTCCGCTTTGCTTAGTTAAGTAATTTCCTCCCAGCATGTTAAATTTTTTGAATAATTTTTCCATATCCTCACTTTTAATTCCGCGTCCGGTATCCGCAACGTGAGTGATTATATTTCCCTCTTTTAATTCTTGTGAAATCGTAATACTTCCTTCCCTGGGTGTAAATTTGAGGGAATTACCGATCAGATTAATTAATACTTGCTTTATTCTTTCCGAATCAAAAAATCCCATAGGAAGAGGTGATAAAGGCGTAAAAAGCAATCTTAACCCTTGCTCTAGGGCTCTTGGCTGCATCTCATCAACAACTTCTTTAACTAATGCTGTCATGTCTGCCTGCTTTGACTCTATAGTTAATCTTCCCGATTCGATTCTGGAAATATTAAGCATGTCATTAACCATATTGATAAGCCGAATCGTTGAGCTATATGTCCGTTGTAAATACTCTTTTTGTTTATCGTTAACAACTCCGGTTTTACCCTCAAGAAGAAGCCAAATATATGACTTTATAACAGTCATTGGTGTTCTTAACTCATGCGAAGCAAGAGATACGAACTCGTCCTTTAATTTATCAAGTTGCTCAAGCTGCTCGTTGGCAAGCTGCAATTTCTTTGTAGTTTCATTGAGAGAATTGAATAACAACGCGTTATCAAGGGCAATACCAGCTGCTCCTACAAAACTTTCCAATACCGCCCATTCCTCATCAGTTATAGCCTCCTTTTCCTTACTAAGACTAAATACAAGAGAACCCAAAACTTTATCTTTTGCAATCAAAGGATATACTATCGAAGTTTTTATACCCAGTGTATGCTGAAAACTATCAACCCATTCCCTTGTTATAGCGGGAACTAGAATATCTGAAACATTGGTAGTCGTAAACATCTTCCTTTCATTGATTGCTCTTATGGAAAGGTTGTCTACAGCAGAGAAAGGAATAATAATATCATTAAAAGGTATTGGGGTTGCCTCTAAAAACCTGCCAGCTGCTTGAGTGTTGGAAATTGCGATCCTCCTAAGCCCCTGACTTTTCTCATCTCTCATCGTTAGGACAATCACTTCATATCCCGCATTCATGTATCCGAGTTCTGTTAGGATAATATTTACGACCTGTTTTGTGGCATCATTAAAATCGACAGTTTCAAGAACAGCTTTTTCAATCCGCCAAATAGATTCAAATACGCTTTTGAACTTTTTATTGCTATCGTTACCTAGAAGCGCTTTTTTACGAAACGTAAATAACAATAATGATAATAAAATAATTGCAAATATTAGAAAAATAAAAATAGGAAAAGCTAAATCGGGCATTAGAATAAGTATATCATGAAGGCTATTTAGTGATCGTGAGGTTGTCCGTTGCGGCCTACAATTTTTCTAACTGTATTTTCGGATAGTTGTCTTCCTGTTGAGTGGGCAAAATTTAGAACCTCAAGAGCTTTTTCTTCAGTTAAATTAAGAATTCCTAACGATTCACAATATAAATAAACATTCGAGAGTCCACTCGTAGCACCTATTTTTACTTTAGGTTCTAGACCAACTTCCTTCGGATCAAATGGGAAATAAATAGGCGTATCTCCCATTTTTCCATACGTATTTGCGTGCACACCGGATGAGGTTTCAGGCCAATTCTCTCCGATTATCGGTTCGTGCGATGTAGGGTGTGCAACCTTTAATATATCAGAGGCTAAATGTGCAAATTGAATAATTTCTTTGGTATCTATATCTCTAAATCCTCTTAAATTTAAAAGAACTATCAATTTTTCCAAGCTTACATTTCCAGCCCGTTCACCTACACTTCTTGCCGTAGCGTGCAATCTATCGACTCCTTCTTGTGCTGCAACAAGACTATTTGCAAGTCCCATACCTAAGTCGTCGTGTTCATGAAAGTCAAATTTTATGTGGGGATACTTATTACCTATTTTTGAAAATACCTCACGAAAAATATTTACGGTTCCCTGAGGTGTCAAAACACCGGTTGTATCGGCAATTGCCAATCTATCGGCTCCACTATCAGCCGCAATCATGCATATTTCATATAATTCTTCCGGTGGTGTTGCACTTGCTCGTTCAGGTACATACATAACACTTAAACCCTCTTTTTTTAAAAACTCTATATTTTTAGATGTTCTTATCATCATTTCCTCTCTATTCCATCCTTGAACTTTTGAACGGATTTTGCTCGGATCCCAAAAGACATCGGCTTCGAGGGGCACGTTGGATCTTTCGGCTATTTCAACAATAGCTCTTGCATCATCTATTGCAGCAGCCCTTCCAGCTACACTGAAAGTCAACCGTTCTTTTCTTTTTGTTGACGAGTCTATAAGGCTTACTATCTCGTTTCTATGCAACTGACTTGTTGCAGGAAAACCTATATCAAGATGGTCAACATAATCCCTAGAGGCGACGTGATAAATATATTTATCTTTCTCTTCTAAAGTTGGTTGGTCTTCGTCTTCTTCAAATTGCGTACCCTGCATTCCATCCCTCCATGTCTCATCGTCAATCTCAACTTTTAACTGGGGGCTTTTTACCGGCTCGCTTGGACCTTGATGAAGGTTCCAATCATAGATTCCTTCGTACTCTTTTCTCATCAGAATATATTACTATCTTGAAGTATATATGTAAATGTTTGAAGATAGAAAAACTTACCGTATAATGCAAAGAATGAGTACTGAAACTTTATTCCAACCTGATTTTGAACCTCAAAAAGAGGAGTTTCAACTTACAGGAAGAATATTGTATTTAACCGTTGACCCGGATCTAATTCGTCAGCAACTTGATGGAGAAAATATTCCTATACCTTTAGCCTCTGATCTGGCATTTGGTGTTTCAACGGATGAACTTGCACCAAACCGCATATGTCTCCAATACACAGGGCACGAAGAAGATTTATTGGGGAACAATCTTTTGACGGGTTTTAGAGGTGGAGTAATAAAATCGGGAGAAATTTTAAATGGAAATTTTGAGGCAATAGTAGCCGGTCCTTCTTTTGGAAGGGGTTCTTCAAGATATCATGCTCCAATTGCACTACAAGAAGCAGGTATAAAAGTTCTTATCACCGAACCTGCCGAAAGAATATTTTCTGAAAATGCGGTAAATGCAGGGATAAATATACTTCATCCAGAAAGTGAAGCAGCACAAATTCTTCTGGAAGAAAACCGCATACCACTTTCAAAACTTCGTGAACATTTACCACCTATTTCTAGAGAAATTATTAATGCAGGGAGTCTTCTTAAATATTTACAAATGCTTCACGAAGGAAAATTTTCTTATCCGGTACCAAAGCAACAGCAAAGACCTATGACTATGGCAGAAAAAATGATAACGCGAAAGGTAAAAACAGGAAGCAATAGTGTTGGTGTAAGTTACGTAAAACCTGGAGATCAAGTAATTGCGATTCCAGATATGTATTATGGATATGAACTGCAAACAACTGTTGTAAGGCGGGCATTAACTGACGAATTCGGCGACGAAATTCCAGTATCAAATCCAGATAAAACTATACTTTTTAATGACCACACGGCACTCATTCAAAATACAGAAGCAGCTCAAACACAACAAAAGGAGCAAAAGGTTTTTGCAGATCAACATGGAATCATTAATTTTGAAAACGACGATAGTGGATCTGAGGCAATATGCCATACAAAAATGCTTGAAGATTTTGCATTACCCAATCAACTCATTTTAGGAAATGATTCTCACACGTGCACACTCGGAGCAGTTAATACGTTGGCTGTTGGAAAAGGAGCTGCAGATTTGGCAGGAGCAATTGCATTCGACGAAATGGTAATTCAAGTTCCGGAAACTGTTCGCGTAAATGTAGTTGGAAAACTTAGAAGTGGGGCAACTATAAAAGATGCTGTTCTTGCCTTAGGCGCCAGAGATGATATGAAAGATGGAAGACTTGCAAGTGGAAGAGTTTTGGAATTTGGAGGAGAAGCACTAAACAATATTCTATTTGATGAGCAAATAAAATTTACGAATATGGCAGTTGAACTTCAAGCTTTTACAGGAATTTTGGAACCAAATATACAAATGTTCCAGTACTTAAATGAAAAACGGGGAATGACTCTTCGAGAATTTTCAGAGCAAATGGTTATCAGTGATGATTCTGCGGAATATGCAAGCACCTTAACCCTCGATCTTTCAACAGTTGAACCAATGGTTGCAACTCCCGGAGATACACAAAATGGAGTAAAGCTCTCTGAGATTACAAAACAGAAAATAAAAATACAAAAAGCATATATCGGATCGTGTACCCATGGAACTCCTGAAGATTTAAGGCAAGGGGCAGAAGTTACAAAAGGAAGGAAAATCTGCGAGACGACAAAGTTATATGTGCAAGCAAGTTCTCAAGGAAATTTACAAACTGCAGAAGAATATGGATACATTCAAACACTCCTAGACGCGGGCGCAGAACTTCTTCCAATTGGATGCGGAGCATGTATGAATGCGGGACCGGGTTCAACCGAAGAAGGAGAAGTGGGAATTTTTGCAACTAATAGAAACTACCCGGGAAGAACAGGAAAAGGAGAAACCTATCTTTCAAATCCAAAAGTAGTTGCTGCAAGCGCAATTGCCGGGTTTATTTGCGGACCTGAAGATTTAGAAAACAACTATACAGCGTGATGCCCAACCCTGCGACTTGAAACGAATGGCGCTTTTACTTCTCCGTGCATTCGACTGTTGTAAAATTCTCGATAACGCTCTATTTGTGCCATTACATCACTTACACGCTTATCCGACATTTCATTATTTCTTCTATTATATTTTGTTTTGCTTGATGCCGTGTATTTTTTATCTATACCTATTCTTTCGGGCTCAAAGCTGATTGGCACACCAATATTCATTTCTATTGCTTCGGGAGAAATTGATCCAACACGTAAAATTTTTGGGGGAAACTCAGCAAACGACAACATGGTTTGGGACCTCCCGATTCTTGCTGCTTCTGCAATTTCGTCAAAAAGAATAAAGTCTATTTCTTTTTGCCATTCTGGGTTTTTCATAAATGCAGCATATAATTCTTTTGATGTATAGCTTGGATCCTCTCCATTAACATTTAAAGATCCTCCCCCCAACAACCCCCTTTTAACTTTCTTTCGTAACTTATTTCCAAGCTCTTCATACCCCCAATGTCCTGGTATCCAAAATGCCGCAAGTGTATGCTCCGGCTGACGCACAACACCGGGATCGACTTCGGCATTTTTCTTTAAAGGAAAAACGGCATGTAAAGGACCGTCCGGATATATATCATGACGAGCACCTGCCCAGCGCAATTGTTTTAATTCAAGAGGCAGTCTATCAACATCAACAAGATCTATAATATCGTCCGGATTTGTAAATGCTACAAAGTTTTGCGACCGGGGACGTCTTTTAATAGTTTCAAACATTGGATCATGTTCCTTAACTTCAGGTCTTCTAACTTCAACAACTCCAAAATTACCCATTATAAAAGCGGCAGCTCTGTCTCCATTTTTCAACCTCTCTGCGATTTCTTCGTGATGAGAAGGGCTCCATATTGAATAAGTGTCTAATTTATTTACTTGTCCTTCGTGCTCAAACTCCCATATACCCTTATCCAACTGTATATTTTTACCCTCAAATCTAAGAATGTTCCCTTCATAGTGTGGAGAACGAAGTATGTCACGGCTATTATTTTGTAGAGTTTCGGAAGCTGTCGCCATATATTTACAATGACCTATAATATAGGTATAATCCTACCATGAGTGTTGAGCTGACGCAAGAGAAAAAAAGCAAATTCGAAAATCTCAAGAAATCTGCAAAAAAAATGGCTGTACCAGCGCTAGTCGGGGCTGGAATTATTTTCCCGGCATCAGTATATACCGCCGCTGCAGTTGAAACAGATCCCAAAGACAGAAGTAATGAAATTTCAGATTTTTTAGATAACAGACAAGCGGAAATTTCCGAAGGTGTACTTCTATTATCCGGCGTCGCTCTTACACTCAATGCATATTACACAGGAAAACGATACGATGAAAAAAAATTACACATTCTAAGAGTTGCCGGTCCTACTTTACTTACTGCTGCTGCAACGACAGCACTTATTGACTCACAAACACCAATTAACTATGCGATTCCAGCGGGTCTTGCGCTTGCATCAACTTATGCTCTAGCATCAACAAATATAATATCCACTTTTGAAAGAACCCGGGATATAGCAATAAGAAGTACTACTATCGCCGCGGGTGGAGCTCTTGTTGCAGGAGGTGCAACGATATTTTTGGCTGCCGCTGACAAACTTTAAATTCCCTTGACAACATACTCATTCCTCGCCTATGCTTAAATAGAGAGGGGGTGAAATAATGGAATTATTATTAGGTTTTTTATCAGGAATGTTCTTAACAAACGGAATTCCTCATTTTGTGAGCGGAGTCAAAGGCAAAACGCACATGACACCATTTGCCAAAAATTCTTCTGCAATTGTAAATGTATTGTGGGGATTTATTAATTTTATTGGCGGTGTGTGGATTTTGGGCTATTCGCAAAAAACGATCGTCGATGCGCTTTCCCTTGACACATTCTCTATGAGTTTTTTGGCAGGTGTTCTTGTCATGAGTATTGCTGCTGCATGGCTTTTTTCAAATAAGGATGCACGGTTTCCGTGGTTTAAATAATTTCTAGAACCAGCGACGTTTTTTTGACTCACTCGCAAATTCCTCTAGAATTTCTTTCTGGCGGGAAGATAATTTGCTGGGAATATCTACCTGCACCCTCACGTAATGATCCCCATAATTTGCACTATTAACGTGCTTTACTCCTTTTCCCTTTATCCGTATTAAAGTCCCAGGTTGTGTTCCTTGTGGAATTTTAAGCTTCACTTTACCTGCTACAGTTTCTATTTCTTCAACGCCTCCAAGAACAGCCAGGGTCATCGGAATTTTTAAATCGGATACTATATCGTATCCTTCCCTTCTGAATTTTTGACTGGAAGATACGCTAATAACGATATCAAAATCATTGAATTGGATTCTGGAACCCTCATTTACACCGGCGGGCACTTTTATATCCTTCTTTTTTCCGTCTAAAGAAACTGTTTTAGTAGTACCTTTAATTGCTTCCAAAAAATCTATTCGAAGAGAATAAGCTGGTTTTCTCCTCCCAAATGGTGAACCTCCACCTCCAAAAAATTGCTCAAAAATATCAAATGGATCTGAAAAACCGCCAAAATCATAACCCTGTCCGTTTGTGGTGTATGTATAGTTAAAAGGTCCTTGCTGACCGCCAAACCCACCGAAAGGTCCGCCGCCTGCTCCCCTTCCCCCATTCTCAAAAGCAGCAGCTCCAAATTGGTCATACTGCTTTCTCTTTTGCTCATTTCCCAAAACCTCGTATGCCTGATTTATTTCCTTGAATTTTTCTTCTGCTTCTTTTGATTTATTTTTGTCAGGGTGATACTGCACGGCAAGTTTTCTATACGCTTTTTTTAATTCTTCAGCGGTTGCCGTCTTTGCAACTCCTAATACAGCATAATAATCGTGTGACATATATGTTATTTTAGCAAAAAAGGACTCCGATTGCTAGAACTGAGGCTATTGAATACCTTTCTTTCTCTTACTGTAAAGTAGGTAGAGACCAAAGCCAACAACTGCTATCAGCCCTAGCACAATACCTACGATTATTATAATATTACTACTCTCGACTTTTTTCATCTCAACAGGCTTGTCTTGCACAGTTAACGGCTCGACGGGAGTAGCATTTGGAGGAGGTGTAATACCCTCAAGGAACGGTACTTCAAAAAACTCTCCACCAACACCTTCATGTGTAAATTCCTTCCCCTCCGAAAGTTTTAGAAGTGTAAATTTTTTCGTAAATTGTGTCGACTTACCAAGAGAACCAAGTTTGCTCCCCTGATCCGGAATCGGATTATAAAGCATTACATATTTTGCAATGTTAACATTCTCATCAATAGTTTTAAATTTGAGATTTCTTTTCTCAATTAAATCTTTTTGTAAACTTGTAAAAATCCCGACAAATGTCGGCTCTTCAACACTCTCTCCATCCAAATACACAAGCGTGCGGTCAGTATTTTGAAAAATAAATAATAAATCTTCATGAGTAACGTAGGTAACAACTCCTAATATTTTTTGGGATTGCGCCTGAACGCCACCGGTAAAAGAAATGCAAAAAACAACAAATACAATGATACTTACAATTATTTTATTCATCTGCAAGGTCAACTACTGCACCTGCAACTGCTTTTGCAGTTTTGGTGATTTGATCAAAGTTAATATTCTCTATTTTATCATTGAGTGAGTGATAGATGGGGGAAGAAAGCGTTGTGGTGATAACACACTCATATCCGAAAGCGGCTTGTTTTCCCTTTGCTTGAAATGGGTAATGGTCACTGGACGGAATTACCGACAATATTGACCGGGCTTCTAATCCGATGTTGTAGCGTGTATTTGTATCAACGACTCTTGACGTAAATGCGCTTCCAAGTCCGCCGACCCCATATGTAAAATCAACGCACGCCTTCCCACCGCTTGAAATCCCAATCATGTCAAGGTTCATAAGTCCCATAAGTGTTTTTGTTCCAAAATTGTTTGCGTAGTATTTACTCCCATAAAGCCCTTGCTCCTCCCCTGAGAATAGAACGAATTCAATAGAATGTTCAAGAACAGGCTTTGATGTTGCAATTGCACGGGCAATTTCCATTACGGCTGATGTACCACTCCCGTTGTCATCTGCCCCAGGAGATGGATCATTCGTACCCGAACTTTTAGCAGTAGAGTCCATATGCGCTGTTACCATATATACTGAATTTTTGTTTTTACCATCATAACGAGCAACAATATTTTTAGTTGTGCAATTCCCATTTGAAAATGACTGCTCTTCAACTGATAGCCCCAGAAAAGCCATGTGATCCTTTATGTAATTGCGCTCCTCGGTATTTCCCGGAGCACAACTATACCGTGCCTGGAAATTATCTCCAGAAGTGTTTTTACCTACCAAGTTGGAAAGATACTCACGGATTTTTTGCTCAGACACTACATCTATTGTTGCCTTCACCCCCGAAAGTGCAGTCGTTGGTGTTAATGCTCCGGTTGTTATTGTTGGATTTGTACTTCCTGTTGGACCGGCTGTAGGACTAGTGCCTCGTGGTACGGTTGCTGTTGGGCTTGTTGGTGATTGCGTAGGATTTGTCGATAAGACAGACTGACATATAAGCGGACACAGCTGTATACTTTTGCCACTATTAATACATTTAGGATCAGGAAGACATGTAAACATCTGCCGTGGTGTAGGAGACGGTCCTGGAGTACCACCCGTTGGAGCTGGACCACTGGGAATTGTCGGTGCCGGTCCCGAAACATCACACCTGGCTGTTGTTACATTTAGTGAAAATATCAAACTTGGAACGGCGTCTGCTTGCGCAGTATGCACTTCAATTGAGTACTTATAATCCTGTGTCAAACCGGTCGTCGTAGATAGTAAGTTACCCGTAGAAACGTACGTTCCCTTTCCAGAAGCAGGTGATCCAAATGTACCGGCAGTATAGCTCATATCCTCAATTCCTGTAGGAGCACCCTTATCATTTATTGTTTTAAATACTCCACCAGAGGGGTCAGTAATATCATAATCTATCTTCAAATGTGCTTTACCTCCTTCACAAATTGGTGTAACGCTTATTTTCCACGATCCCGAAGCCCCGACAACAGGCGTCGGGGTTGGTAGACCGGTACTCCCCGTTGGAGTCGCCCCTGTTGGCCCAGGCGAGACAGGTGGAGCACCACCAGATGACGCGCATGTAGCAGATTGCATGGCTATTCCTTGACATATCGGACTCACAACAGAACCTGTCGGCTGCTGATCAAGCTCCGTTGCTTGCATTGCTCTTGTCACGTTTTCGCATTCTGGTGATCCTGTTCCAAATAAATCATTACACGCCTGAATATACGACGCGTATGCGTCTTTAAAATTGGATGTTGGAGTCAAATATTTAGTAAGCGCCTGGTATGCGACTTTTATACTCTTATCCCTTCCTATTCCATTTATAGAACACCCGTTATAGCTTCCCCCATCCGTCATCAAGTAGAAAGTTTTGTTGAATACTCCGCTGTTCTTGTGTACTCCCCCGTTATCCGATATTGCACAATGGTAAAGTGTTGATGAGAGCTTGTCGGGATTACCTTTTGACGGAGGGTTGCTCATTGAGCGGAGCGGTACGGGAAGACCGATACCGGGTGTCAAATTTTCACCTATCTCCCAGTTGCCATCAACTGCACTTCCAAAAATATCTGAAGTTGATTCATTTAATGCTCCCGACTGACGCATATACTGCAGATTTGCGGTACGTGAAGTTATAGCGTGCGTTAATTCATGCGCTGCCACATCAAGCAATACCAACCCCGAGCAAAAAACCATTTCGTATCCATTCCAGAAAGCATTTGGACATTTCATGGTCGAACCATTTATTGAAAAGCCTGTCGGTGCATGAACGTATCCTTTAATAAGAGCGCCACTACCGTCAAAACTATCCCTACCAAAGTTATTTGCCAAAAAGTCATAGATATTTCCAAAATATGTGTATAAATTATTTACATCCGCATCCGTAACAGTTGGGTCTCCTTCTTTACGTGTAAGAATGCACGATCCCCCCTGACAGTTATATATGTTGCGGGAAAGCGCATCTCGTGTTTGGGATTCGGTATAAATAATTTCTCCATTGGTAAGCGAAATAATATAATCCGTTCTGAATAAAACTGGCACTCCCGGTGACTCCACCTCTACTTTTAGCGCTATCTTGTCGGTAACATCATTTGACAACCCCAATAATTTTTCGTTTACGTAAAATTTATTTGTCTGCTTGACGATAAGCTCCCGAGCACCGCTTTCCTCCCGTGCTTTTTCAATTGCAATTTTAATTGCCTCACTTTCAGATAGTTTTTCTGCAGTTTGGGTTTTTGCTGTTGATACATTTCCGGACGTTGCATAAATCTCACTTCCATTTCTTAAATGAATAACTACCTGAGCGTTATAAACAGGAATTCCATTTATTTTTTGGTCAAAAAAGTAGTGTTCATTCGTAAGTATAAAATTATTGCTTTTCAAAAAAGTATCATCAGCATCCTTCTCCTCACGGATTACAAACGCATTATCGGAAAACTTTTCAGGAAATATGGGTGGCGTTGAGTTAAATGAAGGGTTTGCCTTAATAAATTCAATTGCCGCCTCTTTTCCCTTTTTTGATTTTGATTTATATAAATATTTACCTTGCGAACTAAGTGAAAAAACAGTTCTTCCCTCTTCTTGATTGATTCCTGAATAAGGAGAGACACTTACCTGTATCTTTTCTTCATCGATGCGAAACAGATATATAAAAACTCCCACCAACAAAAATACTAAAACCGAAGCTATAAGAACAGAGATTTTTTTATGAACTAACAAAAAATCCGAGAATTTTTTCCAGTAAATTAATGTCATTGCTTAAGGATTTTTACAGTAGCGGAGGTTTCATTGGCATTAACTAGTTCTATCTGAAATCCAAATCCGACTAATTTATCCGTACAGGCTCCGGCAATCCCGCCGCAAAGGTATTGTAGCTTTTTTTCGATGCCTTTTTGCTCAAGAGAAATATCCGTCGTTGTTGAACAATCAATACAATTTGGGTTAGGTATATCCGCACCAACATACAATATTTTTACATCAGAATTAGGGATATCAATCTGCCTTCCTTTCTCAAGTGTCAATTCTATCGCTGCAGAAATTGAAGGTGAAATTGGCGCACCCGTTGCCGAAAGGGTAGGAGCTACAAGAGTTGGAGTAGGAATATTTGAGATCTGAGAATTATTTTTTGGAATTACAAAAAAAACAGCAGCAAAAACTATCAATAATATAACAACTATAATTACTGCTACCACTATAATTGGCTTTTTTGAACGTGGAGGAACTTGTTGCATAGACAGCTGCTGGATAGGTGCTTCTTGAACAGAAGCTGGTGAAGGGGGCTGCACGACTTGATTGTTGTCCATAAGCTTACTGAGGCTGGGTCATATCCCGTTGCATTTGCGTACCATCCATAGACATAGGAGCAGCAGATACCACACCATTTGACTGTGCTGGATCAGCTGTAAATGGATTGAATGGTGCTGGAGTCATGGGATTTTGTATAGGTGTATAGGGATCTACTATCATGCCGTTAGGCTGCTGGTTTTGAGCAGGAGCAGGAAGAACTACACCATTTTGTCCTGTTGGACCAACCGGTTCTTGGGGTGGGATAGGACCACCAGGCTGGGGTACAGAAGTTCCAGGCTGGGGTTGGGTTAATGACTTAATAAATGTATACTCACCTTTTGCCTCATCGTAATCAACCTTTATCGTATCTCCTGGAACAAATTTTTGACCGATAATTTCAATACTTATCGGGTTTTCGATAGCACTTTGGATGAGACGTCTCAAGGGCCTTGCACCATATACTGGATCGAATCCTTCATTCCCAAGTCTTTCCAATGCTTTGTCTGAAATTTCGAGCACGAATCCCTGCTCTTTAAGCAGCTTTGCGGTTTTACCGATATTAATTCTTGCAATTTGCTTCATGTCTTGCTTTCTTAATGGTTTGAATATAACTACTCCGTCAAAGCGGTTCACAAGCTCAGGCCTGAAAAACTTTGTCAGTTCTTCCATAAGTTTTTTTGAAAGATCCGCAAAAACTTTCTGCATGTGAGGATCCTGATTCGGCACCTTTGGAACTGCTGCTACTGCGCCGTTTGCACTGACTACAGAGCCTGCTGCTGGCTGCACCTGAACTCCTGCTGGTGCTACTCCTGCGGTCTGTTGTTGTCCGCCATTTACTGCAGTCTGCTGCGGCAAGGGGGTCGCACCGCTTGCCATTTTTTGCTGTGAATCCTGCTGAGCTTTTGCATTCGTTAATGCCTCCTGAATAGATGAACTTCCGATATTTGAAGTTGCAATAACAATAGTATTTTTAAAAGAAATCGTATTGCCTTTGTTATCTGTAAGTCTTCCATCCTCCAAAAGCTGAAGAAGAATATTAAAAACGTCAGGATGCGCTTTTTCAACCTCGTCAAGAAGAACAATTGAATAAGGTTTTGCGCGGACTGCTTCTGTGAGCTGACCACCTTCTTCGTATCCTACATATCCCGGTGGTGCTCCGATGAGTTTTGCTACCTCATGCTTCTCCATATACTCTGACATATCAAGCCGCACCATTGCATCATCTTTGCCAAAAAGAATTTCAGCTAACGTTTTGGCGAGTTCAGTTTTGCCTACCCCTGTAGGACCAAGAAAAATAAACGACGCAATTGGCCGGTTTGCAGCAGCAAGACCAATTCTTCCACGCCTTACAGCCTCAGAAACTGCAGCTACAGCCTCTTCCTGATCTATGAGTCTATTGTGAATAAGTTCTTCGAGTTGAAGCAGCTTTTTACCTTCATCTTCGGTAAGTTTTGTGATAGGAATACCTGTCCAATCACTTACAACTTTCTCTATATCTGCCCTTTTCAATTCGGTATCTTGCCGTTGACCCTGCGCATGCTTCAGCTTCACCTCGGCTGCAGCCTCATCAAGTAGGTCAATAGCCTTATCGGGCAAGAAGCGTTCTCCAACATATTTCTTAGACAATGTCACGGAAAATTTAATAGCATCGGGAGTAATTGTGACGGAGTGAAATTTTTCGTATTTCTCCTTCAAAACTTCAAGCATTTTCATCGCTGTCTCCTCATCGGGCTCATCAACAATTACCGACTGGAAGCGCCTTTGAAACGCCTTATCTTTCTCAAAATACTTCCTGTACTCGGCCGTTGTTGTAGTACCTATTAGTTGCAATTGTCCCCGGGCCAAATAAGGCTTTATGATATTTGATGCATCCATCGCTCCTCCTCCTTCTTCTCCTGCTCCTATCAAAGTGTGGATTTCGTCGATAAAAAGGAGGATTTTTCCACCTGAAACTTGAACTTCCTTAATAACATTTTTCAACCTTTCTTCAAATTCTCCGCGATGGGATGCGCCCGCAATGAGCGCTGCCAAATCAAGCTCTATTATCTTTTTATCCTTCAACTGATCAGGGACTTGGCCTTTGATTATATTCTGAGATAGCCCCTCAATTACAGCTGTTTTTCCGACTCCAGCCTCTCCGATAATGATAGGGTTATTTTTTGTTCTTCTAAGAAGAATGTGCGTTAGTCGCTCAATTTCTTTATCGCGCCCAACAACCGGATCAAGCTTTCCGTCTCTTGCTTCTCCCGTTAGGTCAATGCCGAATTGTTCAAGGATAGATTTCTTTCCCGCTGCCTGAAAAGTAGGACTTTTTGAAAGATTTTTTTCGACTCCTTCTTTTTGGATACCCTTCGTAGAAAGGTATTGCGCTGTCGCATCCTGATTGAATAACGCAAGCAAAATATCCTCAGGAGTAATAAAGCTTGACCCTCTATTTTTGGCGAAGGTGAACGCCTCATCAAATATTTTTTGTGATACCGGAGAAAGTATTGGTGCTCCTTCAAATGTACCGGGGGTTTGTTTTTGCTGAAGCTCACGCGCTAAATCACCCACGTTTACCGTAAACTCCTGTAGTGTTTTATAAACTTCTTTATCGTATAAAAGCCCAAGCAGCACCAGATCCGGTTCAATTTGAGAAAGTTTTGCTTTTTTTGCCTCATTTTGCGCTTGTTGCAATACTTGATTTGCGCGGGCATCAAGATGAGTCAGACTCTCAACATTCTGCCTCTTTACAGGATCCATCCCGCCAGGCTGCGTGGGGCTTTCAATAACCGCTTGTGGTGCATTTTGATTCTGCTGATCAACTGCTCCCTCAGGCGTTCCATCTTCACCGTATTTTTTTGTTGAAAATAAATTACCAAACATATATTTATTATGAACTACTGCGCAAATCCTATCAACAACCCAAAAAACTTAATTTGCCGCACTCGGCGGACTACCGGGCGGATTTTGTCCATCGTCATCTTTTTTTTCATCCGGGTTTTGAGACTCCACCGATGGTTCATCTGTTGGTAATTCCTGATGCATCACCATTTCCGCTTGTCCTGATTTTGTTTCATCCCTACGCTCAACCATCGTATCCTCATCTTCTGTCTTAGCATCAACACTTGCAATGACCGTCTTTGCAGCCTCCATTTTCGCTTTGAGGTACGAAATAACTTCTGTCTTTGAAAAACCTCCTAGCAATAAAAATGGCAAGATATTAGCAACTCTCTCCATGCCTTTATCAACATTTTCTTGATTGTCAGAACTCAGCAAGTTAATTGTTTCCGTAATATTTGCGATATCGGACTGGATAAAGCTATGCTTGTCGGTTGGAATGCCATTCGGACCAATTGGGGTTTCCATGTTTTGGTAATTCTCAAGCCACATTTTTCTGACATCTTCATATTCTTCGATACTTACCTGCTGAACCTGATTTACATGAGGAAGCTTTACCTCTTTAATGCTTGTAAGAGAAGCTTGTTTTTGGCCGGGCGTTACAGCTTTTGTTTTGTTACCCATTTCCTCAGAAACCTTTGTCGCAGATAATACATTTTCAGCTAATTTGTCGCCCTTCTTTTGTTGTGTTACCAATTTTTCCTTGATAGTAGTGAATTTTTGCCTATCAACGGGAGTTGCAACCGTTGTAGGTTTAGATATTTTCTCGAGAGTGTCATGGAAACGGCTTATCTCGGACCTCGAAACAGTATCATGTTTCATTAGAGACGTTTCGTATCTGGCAATATCCTTCATCTTTGGAATTGAGAGATTTGCAAGGCGCAGAACGTCTTTTGTTTCCCTTACTGTTTGAAGGTTAGTAAGTGATGCTCTTTCAAGAGTGCTGGTCGTTCGTGAGGTGGGAATTTCCATTGCCCTCTTATTGAAAAAGGGGATACTCTTAGCAAGGCCGAAAGGTGAGGGTTGCTGTGGAGGGCTTCCCGGTGGAGGCTGTTGTCCCCCATATGCTTTATTGAACCAAGAATTTGAGGTTATCTTTTTGATTACAGGACTTTCTGCAATAGATACGTTACTTAAATAATCAAGAAATATCTGTAAAAGCAAAAAAGGTAGTAATATTACTACCCACAGCATTAATAGCGCCACAACATAAAGAGCAAAGGTATCTTTCAAATTAACTGAGTTATTAAGTCCTATCTGCTGACCCGGACCTCCCAAAAGAATATTAATTGCAGTTGGATATACAGCCGATCCAACCTTTGAAAAATCAAAACTCATCGGAATTCCACTTCTCCACACATTTACCAAACCGTGGAGAAAAAGCGCAAATAACGGTGCATATAACAGCCATCGGAAAAATTCACCGATCCATATTTTTGCCGTATTTCTCACTGGCCTGAAAAAGAAAAGCAGAGGAAAAATTGGGCTAACAATAATAAAAAACCACAATATTATTTTTCTAATTAAAAGTAGTCCTGTCATTACATAATAGGTAATTGCGGTAAGCTTTACTAACAAAAGAGAAATAAAAGCGGATTCATCAAAGTCAATTCCAAGCTTCCTATACCCCCTAAATGATTCGTAATCAAAGGCTATAAACAACAAATCTTGCGGCCCAATATTGCGGTTTTGCCCTGTAACCGGATCTTTTACATTGAGAAAAAATCCCTGTATAACATCTGTTGCCTGATACAAAAACCGTATAATTGCAAAAGAAAGAACGACAAGGATTACAATCATGATAAATCTGGGAATAAATTTCATTACCGTCAGATTTTGTCCGCGGGTAATTATCATGACAAAAGCGGCTCCCAAAACAAAAAGAGAAAGCATAACAAACACAATATTTCTAACAATCGCCCAGAAGCTTTGTATCGGATTGTTATTGGCTCCTTCCGGAAGAGTTATCCACCGATAATTTTCGACAGATAATGTCCACTCTAAAAAGCCATTGGCGCGGGTCGCGGTCTTTCCAACAAATGTCACTTCCTGATCTCTTACCCAACCGGTCGTAATGTCTGGAGTCGGAGTCTGAGCAAAAGAGGGCTTCACAAATAGAAATGCACCAATGGTAAGAAGAGAAATTATGAATAATCTGACTATAAGGGGCAGTTTGTTAAGCATATTAGGAAAATCCCGGAATTTTTAATATATCAGCAGTAACAATTTGAATAAATACAAACCCAAAAATTGCAAGCAACATCCCGATAATTGCGTATGTGATATAGGATTTTCCGGCATGCAGTCTTTCTGGATTTCCTTGCGAAACAAGTATATGGTATCCGCCAATTATCAGAAACAGAAGGCCAACAAGACCAATAAGTCCTAATCCGATACCGTAAAATCTGGCAACAAAACCTACGGGGTCGTTAGGAATGCATCCAAAGTCAGTAACAATCTCTTTTAGTGGATCGCACGCGTCGGCGGGTACAATTGAAGCCATACAACTTTAATAGTAGCACTAAAGCAGTGGAGAAAACAACACGTTTTTGCTCAAACTATTCAATTACACTACCCCAAACAACAACGGTGAAGTCTTTACGCACAAGAGGCTTAAATTCCGGTCTTGAGACTAACACATCGGTTGCATTTGAAAGTTTTTTAGCATAAAAAATGTGGGACATAAAAGCTTGGGGTTTTGGCAAAACATCAATCGCCAATAAATTTTCTACCTCCTTTTCGGGCAAATTGCTAAAATAGACATAAGAAGAACCCTCCAACTCTCGGCTGAAAAAAGTAACAATGTCCATAACCTCGCGTGTATTAAATCCTAAAGAATAGGCATAATCAGCAATCCCTCTCTGGAGTTCGGAACTCTTTAAAATTACGCCACCTGAAGGCAAAGCAACACTTCCGCGGGGAAAATCGTAATCAATTTTCTTATAATTACCTTCAGAAAAACGCAACGCACCATCCCTATTGGTTTCAAAACTCCACACCCCATTGACAAGCTGAGGTACTGCGGATCCTTTGCTTATGGGGGTCCGTGGTGAAATTGTAATTTTTTTGTTATCACTGCTATATGCATAAATCGGGCATGCCTCACAAGCTTCATAATTTGGGTATCCTTTTTTCTCCCATTCGGTTTCGCATTCGGAACGCGGATTTTTCCGTTCGCGCTTCGGCTCAACAGGGACAAAAGTCCCCAGCTTTAACTGCCTATCGGTTACTGACAACTCGTCAACCAACTTCTTATTACGCTCTATTCCTAATTTTTCTTGTGGTAATTTCGGCATGACTGAGACAAATTCAAAGTCATTCGACTTATCGGGAAGAATTGTAGTAATAAGTTCTTTTGTGGTTAGGTTATATACTTTTATTGATTTCAACTTATTCTTGTATCCCGATGGCCCAATACCATTCCCGGTACCCAGGTTTCCTCTAAACGCTATCTCCTCACCGATAAGCACAGTTTTATCACCCGAAGGTAATTCACCTACGTCAAGTATTCTTATTGTGTTGTCCGACTTGCCAACGATTGTTTCTTTTGTAAAATTACCTTCCTTGTCTTTTTTGATTAGCTGTATTTCCGAAAAAACAAGCATTGACTTTCCCCCAACTGACTCTACCCGGTATATTTCAGAAACTATACTCATATCACTTTCCGGCACACCTGATACAAACACCGGATGCTTGTAATGCTCACCTTCATTACCCGGAGCAACAGTTACAATTTGCTTTGAATCTAAGTCGTAGGTCTTAACAATATTGGTATTTACTATTTGATCCCGCGTACTATCGGTATCACCAGTTGACGGAAGTCTTGAATTATTCGGATCAAAAGCCGTATAGAGAAGGTAACGTTCGTTAAAGAAATACGGATTACTATTATATGAATTTAGAGGAAGTATCACGCTTAACGCCTCGTTTTTATATCCGTAATAAAGCGCATAACTGCTTGGTATGAGGGTATCAAAATATACCGATCCTACATTTGTAATAACCGAAGGCAATGAGATCGCAACGCCCGGTCCGGCTTTTTGCTCAAGAAGAGTAGATGGGGAAAGCGTTTCTTTTCCATTGATCACTTCATCAAGATTTGCTTTAAAAACCCTGTAAAAATCGTTCTCGTGAGTGTAGCCACCGTCATCTGCAGCCTTTACTTCGTACCAAGCAATCCACTTGTGATCTTTCGAAATTACATACCGGTCTATTTTATATTCGTCCGTAGGTGTATAAATGGTTCTAACCGGTCCATCAATATCACTACCTGCTGGGGTTATTTGCTTTAAAGCAAATGATCCACCCATATCCCCATAATCAGTGTCTGCAATATACAAAAGGTGCTTACCCGTAACAAGTGGTGTTACGAATTTCACCGTATCTTTAATTGTTGTTACCGATGAATTATTTATTCCCGAATCGTTTATTGCAGATATTAAGGATATGTCTTCTCCTTTTGAGCCATAAATAAGGGTGTTAATTGATGAGGTATCATTTTTCAGGTCTTTTTGATTCTCTTTAGGAATTTCCTGCCTAATAGGAGCGTTCCCCCCACCCCGTTGACTCATGGCACCAATAAAACCCAATCCCAAAACAATAAGTGCACCAAGCAGAAGAAAGGGTGAGTTGTCTGAGCTGAAGCGCTTTCCAATTGAGACCATAGGCAGTTATTGTTACTCTTTTAAAACCTGTATCTCAATCTTATCCAAATCCTTCAGTAAAATCCAGCGGTAGGGACTAGTAACTTGTTTTCCATTTTTCTTCAAAATAATCTTATATCCATCAAATGTTCTGATCGCTCCAATTTGAGAATTATTAAACGTTGTCCCCATCACGTCAAAAAAATCACCTAAGAAAAAAGGTACTGGATACGGATATTCCATATGAATAAGACCCGTTGCGTCATGTGTATGCAGTGGATGCATACAATCTTGGGTTAATCCTATGCTGGGTGGAATTTCAATTTCTCTTCCTTCCTGAATAATTTTTAACTGCGTGTGACTATGAGTTGGACTATGGTCGACGTGTTCAACACATTGTCTAAAAATAAAACTTCTAGCCCACAGTATTCCAACGACAAAAAAAATAAGGCCACCAAAAAACACTCCGATAATTTTTTTACGGCTTGGATATAAAATTCGCTTCCTACTCACCTACTAAGGATATCAATTATCAAAGGGTAATAAAAGGAGGTTAGCTGACAACTTCGCCTTCTTCGGCATCTTCTTTCTTCGAGTCTGAGGAAGTGCTGTCAGGATTCTCTTCCGAATCTGCGTCGGCAGAACTTTCACCTTCAGTTTTTTGCTCATTATCTTCAGGCTTTTGATTTGCGTACATTTTTTCTCCCACTTTAGAAATCTTCTCAGATAGATCTTTTGTCTTTGACTCAATCTCTTCTTTATCGTCTGTGTCTTTTACTTTACGAAGGCTCTCAATTGCTTCCTCTACCTCTTTTTTATCTGCTTCCTCTATCTTTCCCTCCAAATCTTTAATAGATTTTTCAGCAGTAAAAATAAGGTTGTCTGCACTATTTTTCACTTCGATCAATTCCTTTTTCTTTGCGTCCTCCTCAGCGTGCGCTTCCGCATCCTGAGTCATCTTCTTTATTTCATCGTCCGTCAGACCGGTCGATCCGGTTATTTTAATACTTTGTTCCTTACCCGTTGCTTTGTCTTTTGCTGTTACAGAAAGAATACCGGATGCATCAATATCAAAAGTTACCTCAACCTGGGGCACCCCACGCGGTGCTGGGGGAATACCATCTAATATAAATCTCCCCAGTGATTTATTGTCTTGAGCCATTGGACGCTCTCCCTGAACTACGTTAATTTCAACTTGAGTTTGGTTATCGGCAGCGGTTGAGAATACCTGAGATTTTTTACTTGGAATTGTTGTATTCTTCTCAATTAAAGGTGTTGCAACTCCACCCATTGTCTCAATTCCTAAAGTAAGAGGTGTTACATCCAAAAGCAAAACGTCTTTTACCTCTCCACCCAAAACTCCCGCCTGAACTGCTGCACCGACTGCAACTACTTCATCCGGATTTACTGATTTGTTGGGCTCTTTTCCGAAGAATTTTGTTACTTCGGAAATTATTTTTGGCATTCTTGTCATACCTCCTACTAAAATGATTTCATCAATGCCACTAGTCTCAACCTTTGCGTCTTTCAACGCTTGCCTTACAGGGCCAAAAGATTTTTCGATAAGAGGAGATACTAATGATTCAAGTTTTGAGCGTGTGATTTTTACGGTTAAATGAAGTGGCCCAGATGGTCCCTGCGTGATAAATGGCTGGTTAATTTCTGCTTCCATTGAAGTTGATAATTCAATTTTTGCTTTTTCCGCCGACTCCTTAAGTCTTTGCAATGCCTGAGGGTCTTGCCTCAAATCAATGCTATTTTCCTTTTTAAATTCATCTGCCAAATAGTCGATAAGCACCTGATCAAAATCGTCTCCTCCCAGATGCGTATCTCCATTCGTTGCTTTTACCTCGTAAACTCCTTCACCTAATTCCAAAACTGAAATATCAAATGTTCCACCGCCCAAATCATAAACAGCAACGGTATGGGCGTGTTTTTTATCGAGTCCGTACGCAAGAGCTGCTGCTGTCGGCTCGTTAACAATGCGAAGTACCTCAAGGCCGGCAATTTCTCCAGCCTGCTTTGTTGCTTGGCGCTGCGCGTCGTCAAAATATGCAGGAACCGTAATAACAGCCTGGGTAACTTTGTCTCCAAGATAGTTTTCAGCATCTTTTTTAAGTTTCTGTAAAATTTGTGCTGAAATTTCTTGAGGAGTATATGCTTTACCATCAACTTCAACAACAGCCATACCTTCTCGGCCATTTTTTACGTCATAGGGCAATAGCTTCAAATCGCGCTGTACGGAATCGTCCTTCAGCTTTCTTCCCATTAGTCTTTTTACGGAAAATATAATTTTCTTAGGCTTCAAAACCATTTGACGCTTTGCAACATCTCCAACAACTCTTTCGATAGGATCAACAACTGATGGGGTAGTATTTCTTCCCTCGGAAGAGAATATAACCTTTGGAGATCCACCCTCCATAACGGCCATACATGAATTTGTTGTTCCTAGATCAATACCTATAATTTTTCCCATACTTTTTATATTTATACTGTAATTAGATTCTTGTTATCATGAGTATTATATTATATTCACAATAATAAATCCCTAATTTCTTTCCCCCTGCCCGACTTTTACTTGCGCAGGTCGGATTAATTTGCCGTTTACTGTAAAACCGGGTCTTACTTCTTCTATTATTTTTTCCTTTGGTCCATCAACTACTTCAACTACCTCCATCGTATCCGCATTATATTGTGCATTATGGGTATCTACTTTTTCAATACCGTTTTCTTTTAATACGTCTACTATTCTTCCGATTGTCAATTTTACACTTTCATCCGTAGTATATTTTCCTGCTAAAAAAAGTGTGTCAAAAGCAGGAAGCAATGCTTCTATCAGCTGTTTGTTTGCAAACCGTATTGCCTCGCTTCGTTCTTCAAAACTTCTCCTTTCCAAATTTCTATAGTCTGCGACCGCCCTTGTTAGTTGGTCAGAAAGTTCAATTATCTTTGCATCCTTTTCATCTTTTTCCGGTTCTGCCTCTTGTACCTTATCAGCAATTACTTCTTCTTTGTCTTTTTTTATTTTCTTGTCATCCATTGTCTTTACCAAGTTGCAACGTCTTCTATTAAAGAGCCATAGTACCTCACAAGTGGCACAATATTTTCATATCTAAGTCTTGCAGGACCAATTACTCCAATTGTCCCATCGTGATTACTTTTTGTATGGAACTTTGAAAAAACAAAACTGTATGGTTTGAATAATTCAAGCTCCATATCATCTCCCAAAATAACTGCAAATTTCTCATGTATCAGCCCAAATAAGGTGTCAAAATGCGCTTGGTTGTCGAGTAAATTCAATAAATTCTTTGTTACATCGATATCATAAAATTCAGGCATGTCCAAAATTTGCGAATATCCTGAGCAGAAAAAGTTGCCGTCGTCATTGCGAGCAATCGCCAATGTTCCGGTTTTTTCAGCCAATCTTTGAGTTGCCGCTCTCATAAATTCATTTTCTTTCTCGCGTACGTCCCAAATTTTCTCTTTTGCTTCTACCTCTTCCGCAACCGACAAGTCTTTTTCCTTCATCAGCTCATTTACATAAAGCTTCATCGCTTTTGATGTAGGAACCCTTCCTGCGGACGTGTGGGGCTTTGCCAAATACCCTTTTTTTATCATAGCCGCCATTTCATTCCGAATTGTTGCAGGACTTACCCCCACATCGTACTTTTTTTCCAAAGTCTCAGAACCAACGGGATTTGCTGTATCGATATACTCCTTAACAATCTGTTTTAAAATCTCGATTTGCCTTTGCGTTAAATCGTACATAAATTTTTTTAAAAAATGAATTCAATCCCATATACCCGCCGTTTTGGAATATACGAGATTAGCAATAATATACCATGAGTGCTAAATGATGTCAACCCCTTTATTCTTGTTGTAACTTTCTATTTCTGATACCCTAAAATTAATGAAATCGCGGAAAAAATTTCTTATCTACCTATTTATATCAATTCTTTCACTCGCCGGTTTTATTTTATTTATTAATACTTTTTCTCCAACGGATCCAATAGATATATTTATTGCCAAAATTCACCCAACCATCCCATTTTTCTTTCTACTATTTTTGGCGGTTAGCTGTTTGTTTGCGTTTATTTTAAAAAGTAAGAGAAGAGGAGTATTTATCGGCATATTTGCCAGTATTTTTTTGCTCTTACAATATCTTAACTACAATAACATTTTCTATACTGCAATTTTGGCTACTATTCTAATTTTAGTTGAAATTCTATTTTGGAAAAAAAGGTAATATTTGTTAATAGCCTCAAAAATTGATAGAATAGCTAGATGAATAAAAATTACAATTTCGAAGAAAATGCAAAACGGAAGTTTTACATAACAAACGCAATACCGTATGTAAATGCCAAGCCTCACGTAGGTCATGCGTTGGAATTCGTCCAATCAGATGTTATTGCCCGCTATCATAAACTTTTGGGAGACAACACACTGCTTCTTTGTGGCGGAGATGAAAATGCGATAAAAAATGTACAAGCTGCTGAGATTGAAGGCAAAAAAATACAGGAATTTGTTGATGAGAACAGCATGCTTTTCCGAGATCTTGCCGAAAAGCTTAACGTTAATTTTGATGTTTTCCAAAAAGGAAGCAGCCCAGACCATTACAAATCCTCACAAGAATTATGGCAAAAATGTAATGAGAACGGTGATATATATAGAAAAGACTATGCGGGATTTTATTGCGTGGGATGTGAATTATTTTACGAAAAAGATGAATTAAATGAAAACGGTGAGTGCTTCGAACATCCTGGAAAACCGCTTCAAGAAGTAAGCGAATCTAATTATTTTTTCAAACTAAGCAAATTCCAAGATGAAATAAAAAATCTTATACAAACGGATACACTAAAAATAACACCTAATTCAAGAAAAAATGAAATGCTTGCCTTTATAGAAAAGGGGCTTGAGGATATTAGCATCTCAAGATCCAACGCACGAGCAAAAAATTGGGGCGTACCTGTTCCGGGTGATGACACACAACGGATGTATGTTTGGTTTGATGCGTTAAATATCTATAGAAGCGGCCTTGGTGAAAAATACGAAGAATTTTGGCCGGCTGATGTACATGTGATAGGCAAAGGGATCACAAGATTTCATGCAATTTATTGGCCGGCATTTCTGTTGTCCGCAAAAATCCCTTTACCAAAATCACTGTTTGTTCATGGTTACTTTACGGTAAATGGACAAAAAATGTCAAAAACTCTGGGAAACGTGATTGATCCTATCGAATTGATTAATAAATATGGTGCGGACGCATTGAGATATTATTTCCTTACACAAATTCCACCTACGAATGATGGTGATTTTTCTGAGGAAAAATTAAAAATTGTCTATAACGCAGATCTAGCAAATGGAATTGGCAATTTAGTGGCAAGAGTATCTAAGTTGGCAGAAAAGATACAGTTTCATGCACCAAAAGATACGGCAATTATTGACCCGCTGGTTATTGACGCCTTAAATGGATATAAATTTAATGAATGTTTAACTTTGATTTGGGCAGATATTTCAGCGCTCAACAAAAAGATCAATGATACAGAACCATGGAAATTGGAGAGTCACGACCTTGAAGAGTTCTTATCCGAAGCGGCGATTAAGTTACTTTCAATCGCAAAAACTCTTCAACCGTTCTTGCCTGAAACTTCAGAAAAAATTCTCATACAGTTTTCGGGAGAAATAACATCCAACTCTTCACTTTTTCCCCGCATTTCCTAGCTATAAAAAACCTCCCGAATAATCGAGAGGTTTTTCAAAGCATAAAGCTTAACAGTTAAAAGTTATGATTGGACTTTTTTTGAAACTTTAATTTTGCGGGGCTCTTTTTTCTCAGCCTTTTTAAAGGTGAGTTTCAAAACTCCATTTTCAAGTTCTGCCTCTGGCTCGTTATCTCTAACTATTCCTTCTGGGATTCTAAAAGAATAATTGAAAGAAGTAGCCATTGAAGACATAAAATATCTTTTCTTAGTCTTATCTTCTTCGTTTTGCTGGGAAGAACCCGTTACCCTTACAATGCCATCCTCAAAAGTAACATCTATCTTGTCTTCCGGAATGCCGGGAACAGAAGCCTCTGCCACGAGTGCATCTTCTGTTTCGTAAAGGTTAAGGCCTTGGGACATGAATTTAGAGATCCCCGGAATTGTGGGGAATTCAAAATCATCCTCAAAAACTCTATCAAGATTCCAAGGGTTCCAACGTATTATTGCCATATATTTCACCTCCTTTTTCCCAAAATAGGGAGCAAAATTGTTTTGAGATCTTATATCCGTCCGAAGTACTAATGGGGGAGGATATAAGAATTTATGAACTCATTTCCTCTAATTTTTATCAGTATACATCCAAGAGTGCTAATTTGTCAAGCATGGTCATCTTTGGTATCATAGGGAATACTTGCTCCTCTATGAAACGTAAAATTCTCTTATTGATTGCGATTCTACTTGTAGCCTCAGGACTCTTTCTCTTGGTGCGTGTTATCTACACCTTTAAAGATGTAGGACGAGGAGGACTACAGGTAACCGCAAATGTTCAGGGTAAAGTTCTTCTTGACGGAAAACATATTGGTGACGTTCCTGTCAGAAAAATAAATCAGCAAGATACCATTCCGATAGGTAATTATGAACTGCGAATTGAACCGAGAGATACGGCATTTCCCGCATATACGGTTAGACTTCGGATAAATAGCGGGGTGCTTACCGCAGTTGACAAAACATTCCTTCCCGGGTCTCTAGGAAGTTCGTACGTTTTGACTCTTGAAAAATCCTCAAATCCAAAACCTCAAATTGAGATAACATCGATCCCTGACGGGTCTCTTATCACAATAGATAGTGTTGCGGTTGGAACAACACCCTACAAATCGGATTCACTCTCATCATCAGAGCATGAAGTGGAATTACAAAAAGAGGGCTTTGCAAAAAAAACAATTAGGGTAAGGACTATTGAAAATCATGTGCTTGTTCTCAGTGCACAGCTTGGAACAGGAGATAACGGAACTGTCCCAGATACTTTACCTAGTCCAACAATTATCAACCCATCAACAAGTCCCACACCAACTCAGGCGGAAAATGCAAATGCGACAATACTTTCAACTCCAAATGGATTTCTCAGGGTCAGAAGCGGTCCCGGAACATCATTTGGCGAAGTAGCTCGAGTAAAACCTGGTGAATCCTACACGATTACCGATGAACAACCTGGGTGGTATCAAATTCAAGTTGATCCTAATACAATTGGGTGGGTCAGCAGTCAATTTACAAGAAAAGAATGAGTTAAGACGCTAAAAGATTTAACCTCCGATGAAGTAAATAATAAAAATGACCAAAAATCCCCAAATAATAACAGAGGCTAGAAGCGATCTGTCGGAAAGAAGCACTTTATCAGGACTTTCTCCTTCTTTTTTCTCATAAATGTCCTGCAGGTAGCGCATTACTCCATAAATAACAGGAAGAATTGTTACCATTAACCATTTTCTATGAAAATACGAAGGTAAGAATTCAGGAAGAAGTAAATCAAGGCCTATATTCAAACCCCGAGGCGTAGCAAGAAAAGTGAACAAACTATAAAACACGAATGTGCTCGTTGCAAAAATAGTTGAGAAAGAATCAAGAAGGGCTTCCGAATAATGTGACAGGGTCTTTCGCACTTCATCTATTTTTGCTCCCTTGACGTTTTGTAAAAGTGTTAATTCAGATCTTCTTTTCCCAACAGCCAAAAAAAGCGAAAGAGAAACAGCGGTTAATAAAAGCCAAATTGACGTATGAAAATTGGAAATTGCCTCTCCTGCAAGTATTCGTAAAATATATCCTGTTGCTATAAAAAGGATATCAAAAATAGTAATTGACTTAAAAATGGTTGAATAAAGTATTTGTAAAATTATGTACGAAACACCGATAACGGTAAAAAGAATGCTCGTATTAAGTGCTATTGCAAAAGCCCCAAATAAAATTGCAGCAAGAATTACTAGCGCCTCAGGAACGGAAATCTCACCGCTTGCAATTGGTCTTAGTCTTTTGAAAGGGTGAAGCTTGTCTTTCTTAACATCTAGAATGTCATTAAAAATATAGGTGGATGACGCAAACAAACAAAATGCGATAAATCCGCTTACAACTTGCGATAGAAGTGAAAGATTGAAAAGTTCTCCGGCAAAAGTGATACCTGCAAAAAGGGCAAAATTCTTAATCCACTGACGTGGGCGAAGCAACTTGAGTATATAAAATCCGTGCCTAATCATGTCGTAATTAGATACCAATAGTAAAACGCGGCTCGATTATGACTTGATCAAATCCATTTATCACAAATAGAACTTAATCGTAATCCTGATGTTTTCCAGCGACCCGCAACATAAAAACAAAACCCAACACAACAACTACCACCAACATTATAACAAATAGTTTTCCTCTACTCGATGCCATTAATGCAACAAATCCTAATATCAAAGACATTAACCAATAAAATACCGCAATGCTTCTGTGTCCTAACCCATAATTCAATAATAAATGGTGCAGGTGTCCTCTATCATGCCAGAATGGGGATTTTTTGGAGAGAATTCTTCTGAAAATTGTAATCGCAGCATCAACGCTTGGAACTCCCATGACTAAAACTGCAGTAGCAAGTTTGACGCCCGAAGTTATTGACAATATTCCAATAAAATATCCTAATATCGTAGCGCTGTATCCGGGGAAAATTTTTGCAGGATAAAAATTATAAACTAGAAATCCTAACGACGCACCACCCACAATAAAGGAGATCAAAGATGTTGAATAACTTGTTTCTTCAACCGACATAAAACGGAATGCGGCAATCCCAATTACAAAAGCCGAAATAGCGGCAATCCCCGGCATTTGTCCATCAACACCCTTGCTCCAATTCAACATATTCATTACCCATACTATCCACACGACAGCCAACGCATCACCGATATTATATGCTTGAGAAAATATAATAACCTGAAAGTCATTGAAATGAAGGATTCCACCCAAAGGATTTGTGATGAATGGAATAGTAACCCCGGCATATACGGCAATCATTGCAGTCAAAATATTTACTCCAAATCGTATATAGGGTGAGAGGTCATACTTGTCATCAAGTACTCCGGTTACAACCACAACCAAACCTCCTAAGAAAATTGTTTTAGTAAAGTTATCAAAAGGAACAAATACTAGTGCTGAGATCAGAATCCCCAAAAAAATCGCGAGTCCTCCCGCTCGAGGAATTGGTTTTTTATGAATAACTGCAGGATGTATATGGGTCTTTGGATCATCCATAAGTTTTGCCCTTTTAGCAAAACGTATTACAAGAGGAACAGTAATTACTGTTGCGAAAAAAGCAATTAGGGGAGCAAATAATAACTGTTGCATTTAAAATGTTAAGAACAAAATTTGTAAATATGCTAATAATCCAAGTAAAAGAAAAAGGAAGCAATTGAATAATACTATTCTTGCTACGAGCACATATTTCGCATAAGCAATCGTTGCCTGTAAAATATTACCTATAAAGATTGCAAGAAGAATGATTGGTAAAAGTATTGTGACATTGGAATAAGCGAGACGTTCTTCTCCCCAAGGCATACTATTATAAAAAGGGATGAGTGGGGGTAAATTATTATATGATGCGATAATAATTATGATTAAAGGAGTAATAAAAATAAGAGAAAGAAGAAGTGAAATACGCACGAATTGATCGGTAATAATAACTTTAAATTTGTCTTTCATATATTTTTGTTCCTTCCATAATATACCGTAAGTCGTAGGAAGATAAAAGCTCATCAAAAACAGAACCTGCTGTCGTCTGGATAATATACCTCGGACGGACCTTTTCGATTTGTTCTTTAGTAATTTTCAGTCCATCTTTGTAATATGAAATATGATACGCAGCCAAATATTTACCAATCGGAAGTTTGTCCGATAAAGCATAGATTTGCACACTGTCCGAGATTAAGAAAACTTCCTCATTTTTACCGACATTTGTTCTAATAAAATTGGCGATCTTATAATCTCTTGGTGTGTTGCGATCAAAAAATGACTGATAATCTCGTATCTCTTTACGATTTGTTATGAACTCTATGTAATTCCGGTAGTATGCAATATTCTTTCTGTATAACTGGAAATGGAAATAAGCAGACAATGCAATAACTATAATCAAAACCAATTCAAAAAAACGTACCCTTGACCTCTCTAAAGAATGCCCAAGCAACAACGAAAACGCAGGAAGCAAAACAATCAGATAGTGAGTGTAGGGTCTATCGGAGAAAAGAACGCTATAACTTCCAAATGCCACCCATATATAAATAAATAATGCCGACTTGGTAATTTTTTTGCGTAAGAAAAATATTGCACCAACAATTGCTGCAAGTATAATGGTTTTAATTAACAGAATTATTCTAGGATTTGCTGCTCCATATTGTTCGCTTACATATCCAATATTTTGCGTAAATACACCATCCATAAAGTCTTGAAAAGCGCCAAGAGCAAAAAAATAAAGACAGCAAATTAGAAATAGAGACAGAAAAGACGCAAGCATGACAAAACTAATTTTCAATCTTAACTTATTCTCCGTAAAAAATATAAGAAAAAGAAAAACGAAAAAAGCAACAAAATCAAAGATAGCAACTGTTTTAATAATGAAAGCAATTGAAAGAAGTATTCCTGCAGTAACCAATTGCAATGTGTATTTATTCTTTGTATATAAATATATAAAATAACCACCCGTTACTATGGGAAGCAACATAAAATTTTCCGCGTTTGCGATATTCCCTTCAATAATCGGTAATCCTAAAAGTAATGCAAATACTGTCGTTGCTACATATACTGAGTGGTTTTTCTTAAAAATTCTCAACGAAAGTAGGAAAAAAACAATTATCGATAAAAGTCCGGAAATCAACGAGAAAAGCTTTACCGCAAATAGATTACCTTGAAGAAATGCGTAGATAATATAGAGTAGAGGTGGCTTATTGTCCCAAATGTCTCGGTATAATACCCGTCCATCATTTAATGCACGTCCGACCACTTGATAAATCCCTTCATCTCCATACCAATGTGGCTCGACTAAGGAAGGAAGTCTCAGGAACGCAAAAACGGCACAAATTCCCAACAAAAACCAATAATGTTGATATCCATTAAAATGTTTTGAATTATAAATTTTTAAAAACAATCTTTTCATGCATTTTTATCTTTACTCTCTTACTACACTTTTTCGGTTACCTTATATTCAAGTCTTTTCCCAATTATTAGTTGTATGTGTGATATAAGAGCCGGGAGTGCCGATAAGAAAAATCCCGCAATTGGCATAAAAAGAAATTCTAAAGGGAACAGTATTTTTCTTAATCGTGAGTGTTTGCCGACGCTCTTTTTGGGACCAAGCATATAGTCCACATAAATCATCGCAAGAATGGAAAGCAAACAAAGTGTCAAAATAAATGCAGAAATCTGTGGAAGTGTATACCCAAGATTTGTCCGAGTAAATACAGGATTTACTAATGCCACTAAATTTGCAGATACCGTAATAATGAACCAGTTAACCGGCCAAAGGATGTGGTCAACTATCACGTTCATAACCAACATCGTTTTTCTCCAGAATGGAATTCCCTTAACAGTCAGATACCATTTCACATATGTTGCGTCATCTGCTACCCCCCATGACCATCGCCTCTCCTGATGATATTTATTAAGCAAACTTCTCTTATATGAATATGATTGCGCAGCATCCATTGATGTTTTTAAAAATATTGGCTCAACAACCACCCTTCCTTTCGTTTTAAAAAATGCTTTAAAAAATACTCGATAATCTTCAGGGATTACATCCACATCCCAATTACCAATATCCATGAGCAATTTATATGAGAGTGAATAAACAGAATTTGGAACAAGCCTGGCGTGCTGTACGAGAACCGAGGTCCGCCATAGACTTCCAAAAAACGAAATCACTCTTGTAAATGAGGGTACTTGCCAGAAGTTATTATACGTCACGTTTGCCGACTGCCAAAAAGTGTACAGAGGATCAGGCACTGTAAGGAATGAGTAGGCAAGATAAGAATAAAATGCTTTATCAAATAACACATCGGCATCGGCCGACGTCACCGTCATAAAATTAATATCAAGTTTTCCACTCTCAACCAGTTTTTTATACGCATCAACCGCTGCATACGCTTGATTGGAGGATTTCCCTTTTACCTCGTTTGGGAGATCAGGATGTAATGTGTAATAAAAGCCTCCAAATATTTTTTCATAATCTTTTTTTAATCTCTCTGCTTTCTCAGTAACATTTTCCTCACGCTCTTCAAGGGCAAGGTAGATGTACATTTGTTTTTTAGGGAAGGTCTGATCATTAATACTTTCCAGAGTTTCTTTTATTTTTTCATACGTCTCTTTGTAGCTGGGAATAACAATAAGATGCGCTACTTTTGAAAAATTAGGCAGCACCTTTGCTTTAGCAATCCAATCGGTTTTTTCGGCAGCCTTAATTTTGCGCGCTGCGATAAATGACATTATGACCAGATTTACCGATTTGTAAAACCAGTAGACGTCAAAGAAAATAATAAAATAAGAAAGTGCGACCGGGAAAAAATAAGCACCCCACAGAGGCATTGTTATCAGAAAAAGAGCAATAATAGGGGGCATTATCTCAAGTGCTCTTCTTGATTTTATTGGGTAGCGGGTAAATAGTCGATCAAGTTTGCTGTGCATGGATTAGACTTTAAAAACCTCACTGAAGTTACGCTCAATTTGAGCTTCAAGTGTATTATATGAAATTCCCTTGGTCTTCGCAATGAAATCCAGAATAATAGGGATGCTAGACGGAGTATTTCTTTGACCACGCAAAGGGATGGGGGATAAAAATGGACTATCTGTTTCGGTTAATGTTCGTTCAACTGGTACGTATTTTACGAGATCAACCAAAGCCGTTGTCTCGCCTGGTGGGATTCCACCATATGTAATGTTTCCGTCAAATCCAACAAAAAATCCCATATCCAATACTTTTTTTGCAAAATCTACACTACCCGAAAAACAATGAAACATACCAGAAGGTGCTTGAAAATCTTTTTTATAATCAGATAATATCGAAAGGGTTTCATCCCACGCAAGGCGTGTGTGAATTTGCAATGGCAAACTTAATTTAATCGAAAGCTCGATTTGTTTGCGAAAAGCATCTTCCTGCAGATCAACCGGAACTATACCGTTAGTCCGGTAATTCCAAAAGTCCATTCCTACCTCACCTATACCAATTACTTTTTTTGAACTTTTAGCAATAGACTCAAGCTGTACCAACCAGTCTTGGGGCGGCTCTCCTTCATATTTTGCGTCAGTTTTGTCAGCATGATGGGGATGTATTCCTACAATTGCATAAAGATTTTCGTATTTTTGTGAAAGCTCGACGGCTTGGCGAGAGGATTCAATTGAAGTCCCGGTATTAACAATTGTTGTAACCCCATTTGAAATAGCGTCTTTTATAACAGCGTCATAGTCATTCTCAAACTTATGAAACTGCATATGGCAATGTACATCTATCATATTTTACTTTGGAACAATAAGTCCTACCGATTTTAACATCGGCACGGTTGCATCCCCATGCCATGCATCAACAAGACCTGCGGACGGAATAAAAACTAAATTTCTCTGATCATCTTTTTTATCCTCAAGAGATCTCCGATCTTCTTTGGCAAATTTATTCCTATTCCTGTCAATAAATGTTCGGCTCCGGACATAATTATCCTCAAATAAAGATCTTCCATGTTTTGTTTTGTACAATTCTTCGATCATTATAATATCAACAATTTCACCCATCCTTAAGGTTGCAGTCGGAAATTTAGCTTCAATTTCTTGATTTTGCTCGCCCAATAGTTTGCTTGCCTCATCAAAAGTAGTATCTTCGCAATTAGGTAAAAATACATTTGGAGGAATTGCTACATGTCCTTTTATAGTTTGCTGTTTTTTTATTAGATCTATTACGTCACTCTTGAAGTACGGGGTTATATATTTGTCGATATCTTCCTCGGGCAAAACCTCACCTTTCAATTCAAATACTTCATATCCCTTTGCCTCAAACTCTATCAATTCATTGTCCGTGAATAACTTGGGGGCATTCTCCTCATTGGTATTCTCATGTGGGGTTGGTGAAAAAACAACAGGGGATTCGGAAGACACTTCCCCTACTCCAATTTCTGCCGCTTCGACTCTATCATCCATATGAAAATTATACAGGAGTATAAATTGAAATAGTAAGTACGATTAGAGGAAGTCTTAGTAATCCATTCCGCCCATGCCGGGCATTCCACCGGCTGGTGAAGGTGGGGTTGGTTCTTTAATATCGGTTACTAATGCCTCAGTTGTTAGAACCATCATGCCAATTGATGCAGCATTCTGGACAACACTTCTTGTCACCTTTGCTGGATCAATAATTCCCGCCTCAAGCATTGATCCATATTGCATTGTCATAACATTGAACCCAAAATCAGGAGTTTTGCCTTCTTCAACTTTTGAAAGAATAAGTCCAGGATCCTCACCTGCATTCTTAACAATCCATCTCATAGGCTCTCCCAATGCCTGATAAAGTATTTCAACGCCCAGTTTTTGGTCATTATCAGCCAGTGATTCCTTCAATTTAAGTAATACTTTGCGAGATCTAAGAAGTGTTACTCCTCCCCCAGGAACGACACCCTCCTCAATCGCGGCTTTTGTCGCAGCAACTGCGTCAATTACTCTTTCCTTCTTTTCTTTCATCTCAACTTCGGTTGCAGCTCCAACATTTATAACTGCGACTCCACCTGAAAGCTTTGCAAGTCTCTCTTCCATCTTTTCACGATCAAAATCCGATGTTGATTTTGCAATTTCTTTTCTCAAAATCTCAACTCTCGAAGCTACATCTTTTTTATTTCCTTTACCTCCGATAATTTGCGTAGTTTCGTTAGTTGACTTCACTTTGTCGGCGCGACCGCAGTCTTCGATCGTTACGGATTCAAGCTTGCGTCCCATTTCATCAGAAATAACGGTACCACCGGTTAACATCGCGACATCCTCAAGCATGGCTTTTCTTCTATCACCAAACCCTGGAGCCTTTACAGCTAATACATTAAATACTCCACGAAGTTTGTTAACAACAAGTGTAGTTAGCGCTTCTCCTTCGATATCATCTGCAATAAGTACTAAATTTTTGCTGACTTTTACAAAATTTTCTAAAAAGGGTAGAAGTTCCTGAAGAGAACTTATTTTTTTATCGGTAATAAGTATATAAGGCTCTTCGATTTCTGCCTCCATAGCATCACTATTAGTAACAAAATAAGGCGAAGCATACCCTTTATCAAATTCCATTCCCTCTTTATAATCGATCGAGAATTCGATTCCGCGTCCTTCTTCGACGGTTACGATTCCATCCTTTCCTACCTTATTTAGCGCATCTGCAATATGCGCGCCGATTTTTTCATCTTGTGCAGAAATTGTTGCTACCTTTAATACATCGTCTCCGGCAACAATCTTTGACATTTTTTTCACCTCTGCAATAACTGCCTCAACTGCCTTTTCTGTTCCAACTTTTAATATCATCGGATTTGCACCCGCCGATACGGCCTTAAAACCGTTATCAATTATTGATCTGGCAAGGAGGGTAGCGGTTGTAGTTCCGTCTCCAGCAACATCATTTGTCTTTGATGCAGCTTCCTTGACCAGTTGAGCGCCCATATTCTCAAATGGATCTTCAAGCTCTATTTCTTTTGCAACTGACACTCCATCATGAATAACATTTGGTGCTCCCCATTTCTTATCAATAGCAACATTGCGGCCTTTTGGTCCAAGTGTTGTAACAACTGCATCAGCCAATTTATCAACACCGGCTTTCAAAGCCTTTCGTGCGTCTTCTCCGTATTTAATTTGTTTTGCCATAATTTTTAGTTAATAATTAAAAGTTAAAAATTCAAAATTAACTTTGCACTTTTCACTTTGGACTTTTAACTTAATATAGCTAAAATGTCCTTTTGTTCAACAATCGTCCATTCTTCATTCTCAACTTTTACTTCATTTCCTCCCCATTTTTTGTACATCACTTTGTCTCCAACTTTTACATGCATTGAGTTCTTCACAATCTCTCCGTCATCAACTTCTCCTGGACCGATTGCCATAACAATTCCAACTGTTGGTTTTTCTTTTGCGCTGTCTGGAAGAATAATACCCGAAGCAGTTTTTGACTCAGCCTCAACTGGTCTTATTAATACATTTGAAAAAAGAGGCGCGATACTTACTGTTGTTTGAGTTTCTGTAGGTTTTTTCATAAAATTAATCCAAACAAATTTTTTAAATTTATTTGGACAGCTCATATTTATACAAAACCATTATCAATTTGTCAAGAGGTCTGCTAATCTATGGGCTATCTCGCTTGCAAAAAGTTCCAAAATCTTCTACGCTAATATCATCTTGCATTGCAGGTAGTTTTAGCCTGTGAGCAAGAGCCTGCATGAATATTTTTAAAAATAAATTTTTTCTTCTGGGAAATTTGGCATTTCTTCTTATAGCAATTCCGGTAGTGCTTTATTTTGTTAAAAACCAAACTTCCACCCGCGGAAGCGCAGCACCAACGACAACTCTCTCATTTATCGATCCGAGTCTAACACCTGATCAATGCGACTCTACCCAAAAATCCAGGCTGGTGCTTAATCCGGGACAAAACATTGTAGCCACAGTTCAACTATCTCTTAAATGGGACAAGTCAAAATTTGATATAGATTTTGCACCAAACAAAACGGCATTTCCCCAAACGCTAAAAGGTCCTGAACAAACGACAAATGGCATGACTATAACTCTTAATACCGGGTCCGAAATTACTAACGCGATCAGTACGACAACAGACGTTGGAACCGTAACTATAAAACCAATCGCGCCAACTGGTGGTACAGTCATCAAACTTGAAATTGACCCAATCGGAACGAAGGTGTACGCCCTTTCAGAACAAGAAGAAGCAACAAATGTTTATAATGCAGCAAGTTCCTCCTCCCTACAAATCTCAATTGTCGCAAAAGCCTGTACAGATACTGCTCCTTCACCAACAACAGGTACCACAGCTCCCTCCCCAACAGTTCCCGCCATAACATCTGCTCCAACCGCACCCCAAGCAACCCCAACGGTTGGCGCGAGCAATCAATCCCCACTTTGCATTAATTTAGCCACGTCAACGTCTTCGGGATCAGCACCATTTGCCGTTACTTTTACAACAACGGGTCGCGATTCCGATGGCACTCTTAGCAAAGCGACATTTAACTTTGGAAATGGAGCACAACAAGATGTTGTGACCGGTCTTGGGGTTGCTTCAGGATCCGCACAAATTTCTTATACTTACACATCGGGAGGAACCTTTAACGCGACATCCGTCTTTACCGATAATAGGGGCGCTGTAAGTGCGGTATGCTCAAAACAAATCGTCGCAAGCGGTGCATTTGCAACTATTGCACCAACTGCTACTCCAACAACAGCACCGATTGCAACAAGCATTCCAACTGCAACGCCTACTATTGCACCCAGCGGAAGTATTGGGATGACGGTTGGAATAATTGGAGGTATATTACTTGTAGTTGTTGCCGGAATCTTCTTGCTAGCTCTATAAAGACTAGTAGAATTAAACTTTCAAAATACTCATAAAAGCCTCTTTGGGGACATTAACTCTTCCAATCGATTTCATTTTCTTCTTTCCCTCTTTTTGCTTATCTAGTAATTTATCTTTTCTTGTCCTATCCCCTCCGTATAATTTACTCGTTACGTCTTTCATGTATGCGCCAATTTTCTCAGATGCAATTATCTTTCCCCCAACGTGGGCTCTAACCGCAATCTGAAAAGAGTGCTTTGGGATACTTTTTGAAAGAACCTCAACAATTCTTCTGGAAAATGCTTCGGTGTTGGATTTATGCACAATAAATGATAGTTCCGGCACAATAACTTCATTTACTGAAATATCCACTCTTTCAAGATTTGAATTTCTATATTCTAAAAAGTCATAGTCGAATGATGCGTATCCTGCCGATGCTGATTTTAGATTGTCATAAAAGTCATAAACTATATTTGACAATGGCATCTCAAAAGTAACTTTAACTTGTGACCCAAAATACGTTATATCACCCTCAGTCCCTCTTCCTTTATATACAAGATCCAAAATTCCACCAAGATACTGAGCAGGTGTATATACCTCCCCCATTATAAATGGCTCCTTTATATCGTTCTTGGAAATATCAAATTCTTTGGGACTTGAAATTTCAACGCCATCCACAAGATACGCAATTGACGGGGGTGCTGAAAAAACGTCAAGATTGTATTCACGCTCCAGTCTTTCTAGAACTATCTGGGAATGCAAAAGTCCTAAAAATCCACACCTAAATCCCGACCCAAATATCGTCGAGTAGTCAGGAGCAACAACAAGCGCTGCATCTGTAAGTTTTAAGGAGTAGAGCGCCTTTCTTAAATTTTGAAAATCAGATGAAGAAGTTGGATAAATAGAAAGAAAAACAAAAGGCTTTTGTTCTTTATATCCCGGTAGTGATGGCGCCGGATTTTTTGAAAGCGTCATTGTATCACCAACTTTTGCTTGAGTAATATCTTTAATATTTGTAATGACATATCCGACATCGCCGTTTGCTAATTTTTCAGTAGACGTAAAAGTTGGGGACATGAACCCCACGTCCATAACAAGAGCTCGGCTTTTGTCGGAAGCAAACATTATTTCGTCACCCTTTCTAATTTCTCCATTTCTTACCCTTACAAAAATCACGATCCCGCGATGCTCGTCGTACTTCGAATCAAAGATAAGCGCTTGGGTTTTGTCGCCATTAATGATCGTTGGGGGAGGAACTTTTCGTATCAAAACTTCCAGTAAATGCTCGACCCCAATTCCGTTTTTTGCGCTAATTCTTAAAATTTCGCTTTTGTCAAAACCAAAGCTTTCCACTATTTCATTCTCTACTTTTTCAACCTCGGCACTGTCAAGATCAACCTTATTAATGGCAGGAATAATAGTAAGACCAAGACTTTTTGCTACATTAAAATGGCTAACAGTCTGCGCTTGAATTCCTTTTGTTGCATCAACAACTAATATTGCACCTTCACACGCATAAAGAGTGCGCACCACCTCGTATGAAAAATCAACGTGTCCCGGAGTATCAATGAGATTCAGGACATAGGGTGTAGCGTTTAGGGTGTAATTCATATGAACCGGGGCAAGCTTGATAGTAATTCCGCGCTCACGTGAAATTGGATTGCTATCGAGAAATTGTTCCTGATCCAAATCTTTACCGGTAAGGGTCCCTGTCAACGCCATGAGTCTGTCTGCAAGAGTCGACTTGCCATGATCAACGTGAGCAATTATGGCAAAGTTTCTAATATTATTCATAATAATTCGTGTTCTATACGAGTGACAGCAAAATAGAAGTAAATATTCTAGTGTGTGAATTATACCAAGAAAGAATAAATTTTAGGGATTGAGTTTGGAGCCATCGAGTAACTCTCCTATTTGCTTGATTATCTTGTCTCTGTGTTTAAATCTCTTAGCAACAGCAATTATATAATATGCCTCTTTTATATCCAAAAGCCAGGTAAAGAAAATATACGCTAAAATTCCAGTCACAGAAGCGATACCGGTAAGCATCAAAAGATTTACAGTTCTTGTAGTATCAAATACTAGTTGGTCTAAAAGCTTGATGGGAATATAAAGAGCAACCCCCATAACAAAAGTAGCTATCAAAATTTTCATCGTTGCAATAACAATTTCCAATTTAGGTAGCATAATTTTTGCATTAAGAGTTATAAGTAGCAAAATAAAACTAATTAGACTCCCAATCGTGAATGATACTCCCAAATAATATACGGGGAGCATCAGATACATAATTAAATAATATGACAACGCAATATTTATTATCACCGAAAATAGAGTTATGAAAAAAGGAGTCTGCGAGTCTTTCAGAGCAAAGAAGGCTCGAGCAAAAAGATAAATAGCACTTTGCGCAGCAATTGATATCCCTAAGAAAGCAAGAGTTAGTCCTGTTGAAACGGTTGCATCCCAGTCAAACCGTGAAGCTCCAAAGAAAAGACGCACTATTGGAATCCTCAAAACAATAAGTAGAGCACTAACAGGCAGCGTTAGATACATTATTTGATTTAACGAACTAACAAAGATGGAAACAAATTCTTGAGGCTCCTTTGCTTTTAATGACAACGATGGAAATGACGCTTGCGCTATTGATTGACCAAAAAGTATTACGGGCGCCAGCATTAAAGTTTGTGCAAGATCAAAAATAACAAGATTTCTCGCTGATATAAAAAGTGCAAAAAAGACGTTGGCTGTTATGGCAATTTGTGAGACCAGAAGCGTTAGAGACCTTGGAATCATAAGCTTTGCAATCTTCCTGACTGCATCGTCTCTGTGAAAATTAATATTAAAATGAAATCCTGTACCCCTCAAGAAGGGGAGCTGGGCCGCAAAGAAGAAAAAGGCACCAATAACTACACCCAAAGTTGCGCCATAAATACCCATTCCAAAAACACCCGACAAAACAACTATGCCAATTATTATTCCTAAATTGTAAAGGGCTGATGCAATACCGGGTACTAGAAAATGCTGAAATGACTGCAGTATTCCTGAAAAAACAGTCCCGACAACAAAAAACACCTGCGAAAGCTGAATAATAATCATCAGATTAGCCATTAGGGTTATTTCCGCATCTGAAAATTTAGGGGCAATCATTCGCGCAATCGGATGAGAAAATATAATAACAACTACTGACATTAGAAAAAATATTCCAACACCATAAGTCAAAATAGCCGAAGAAAACTTATTCGCCTCTGCTCTCTTGTTTTGTGAAACGAATTCCGAAAAAAGCGGAATAAATGATGTAGAAAGAGCGCCGGTAATAAATATTTGAAAAAGAAAATCCGGAACCCTAAAAGAAGCAAGAAATACACCCAAATCACTTGATGCACCAAAAATTGCAACCAACAACCGATATTTAAGAATTCCTAGAATTTGTCCGAAAATAGTAGTTGCGACAATAAAAAATGCTGCCGTAAATATATTTGACTGTTTTAGAGTCAACGCCTGAAGTCCTTTTTTAAAAATATCTTTTACCATTTAAATACAACCAAAAAATACATTAATGAATCTTCAACTTTTTGAGGCTTCATTTCTTGTATTTAGTTATTATCCATGTTAGAATAACCAGGTTCCTTTTACAATATGTTTGAATAATATATTGTAAACACAATAAATTATGCCAGTTATAAAATCAGCAATTAAGAAATTGCGACAAGACAAAAAACGCGAAAAACAAAATGACGATCTTCGAGAGATCCTGAAATCAACCGTGCGCGCAGCAAAAAAAACCAAAACAGGAAAATCTGTTTCTAAAGCTGTATCTATAGTTGATAAGGCTGCCAAAAATAAAATTATCCATCAAAATAAAGCCTCCAGAATCAAGGCCTCTCTATCAAGACTTGCCAAACCCCAGAGTGGCAAATCGTCTCAAAAAGTATCCAGTGTTCCCAAAAAAGTTGCGCCAAAGAAAAAAGTTACCAAACCTACAAAAGCTAAATAAATTTTAGCCTCATTCTTTCCCCATCCAGCTTTGACAATCATATATAAAAACCTTAAACTGGGTTATGTATGGCGAAAAGAAATTCTCCCAAGCTTAATATCAACCTAAGCTCAAAAGGCAAGCAGACCGTCGGAAAAGTCGTTTATGGCTGGACTATAGATGCAGGGAGGGCAATTATTGTAATCATAGAATTAATCGCCCTTATTGCTCTAGGATACCGGTTTATTATTGACAGGAAAATAGTTGACCTTCACGACCAGATAAAAAAAGAAGAATTATTTATTACATTGCAAGAAACTGATGAAAAAGCATACAGAAGCATACAAGACAGACTGAAAAACATTAAATCCACCAATGAAGAAACAGCTGCAAAAGTTCAAATTATGAATGAGATTTTAAAGGCAATTTCTGCAGGAACATTTTTTTCAGCAAATCTATCTATAAATGATAGAAGTGTCCTCATCGACGGGAGTACATTTTCAATATTTACACTAACTGATTTTTTAAATAGCCTTAAAGAATTTCCATCAGTCGTTTCTATTTCTATAGATGAGATTACCGCAACAGATGAAGGGATACGATTCAAATCAAGAGTTGATGTAAAAGATATGTCTTCAAAAGATTTAAAATGATATGAAAAAAAATAAGGATTTAATAAAAGAAGAATTAAAATCACTGATTGATAAATCTAATGGTTTTCTCAATACGGGCAATAATAGACAGCAGGCGACCGCCTATTTATATGTAATTTTTTCTCTTATTGCTCTTTCCTTTTTTGGGCTTTTTGCGATAGGACCAACTATCACAACTATATCCGATCTCAATAAGCAATATGAGGAGGATACTGTAGCGCTTGAAAAATTACAGGATAAGAATGCTGCTCTTAAATCCCTTAGTTCTCAATTTATTGACATCCAAGCCGACTTGATACTCATCGATAACGCAATTCCTCAAAGTCCGAAAATTGCGGAACTTACGCGCCAACTCGAATATTTATCCGTCATAAATAACCTAGCTATAGAAAAGCTAGACACCGGACTTATGGAATTATTTCCAGCCAAAAATACTAATACCCCACTCTTTTCCTATACTTTTACGATTGGGGTTAACGGAACAGAGCTTGATATTAATAATTTTCTTAGCGATGTCATTAACATGGGAAGGATTGTGGGGATCGACAAGCTTTCAACCGGAAAACAACAAAACAATTTATTTACGGCGTCCATAACAGGACGTGCATTTTTTTACAAACAATAAAAAGTTAACTTATGTTAAAAAATTTATTACTACTTTCCGCATTTAGCACTTTTGTTGTGATTATTCTTGTCGGACTTGATATTTATCACAAAAATAATATTTCATCTTTACAAGATACTACCAAGAGAAATATCCTACCGATTGACCCAAAGTTTGATAAATCAACGCTTGATCAGCTCAAAAAAAGAGATCCAATTACCGTATCGCTTACGGGGAAAAGCTCTGTAATTTCCGAAGACTCAAAACCAACAAGCAGGGGGTTAAATTCCCCTTCCCCAACCATTACCCAACCAGCTGCATCATCAAGCGGAAGCATATCCCAGAGTTCTCCTTTCTTTCCCTAATATATGAAAAAAGGACTATTTAATAGACGCATACCAACTGTAATTGCACTGGTAATACTAACTGTCATAGTTGGGATATCAACATTGCTTATTCAAAGTGGAGTATTCTATGTGGGAAAAGCGGCACCTGACACACAACCTCAAAATTTCGCCATCACAAATATAACGGATACTTCTTTTACAGCGACTTTTACAACAACAGGGCTTGTAGATGCAGTACTTAGCATTAATTCCGCCAGCACCGGTAATTCCATAACCCTAGATGATAGAGATAAAAAAACAGGTGCACAAAATAAATACTATTCACATCATATTACTGTTCCGAATCTGTCTGTTGAAACCACGTACATTTTTAAGCTAATTGTGGGTGGCAAAGAATATCAAGGATCAAATTATACGGCAAGAACCGCAAAAACCATAACAAGTGCCCCTCCAAGTCAAAACCCTCTATTTGGTAGAGTCTTACTACCAGACGGATCCACTGGCACTGACTCAATTGTCATCGCAAAAACCGATCAATCAAACTTTGT
>JAUSNA010000077.1 GCA_030645455.1 Candidatus Levyibacteriota bacterium
TCAAAGAGCCATCGATGAATTCAAAAACGATAACCTGCAGGTCTTAATTGCAACCGATATTGCATCCCGCGGACTTGATATTGAGGATGTAACCCATGTTATAAATTACGATGCACCAACCTCTTATGAAGATTATATTCATAGAATCGGAAGAACCGGACGCGCCGGGAAAAAAGGAACAGCACTGACATTTATTGATTAGTTATACTATGATCAAATACGAAGTACTCACTAACATGGAAGAGTTGTTACGGATTTAGTTTATAGTATGCAAGACATCAATCCATTATTGGTCATTTATAAAAATAAAATACTACTTACCTGTAGTGACAGGCCTTATGATGAAGAAGTATGGAGTTTTATAGGAGAACAAAAGACTGGGTCAAAATCCCCCGATGAAAATGTAAAAAAGGAATTGAAGCATATTACAAAGCTTGGTAACGAAGTAATTGAAGGCTCAATTATGCCTTCACCTTTTAATGAATCTATTTTTTACGTGAGACTTACGGACAAAAATGTCAACTCGATAGTGCGTCGTGAAGGACAGCGGTTGGAGTTTTATGCGCTGAATGAAATTGAAAAATTACCTTTGTCTTCAATAGCTCTTACTCTTTTTAAAGAATTTAAAGCTGAAATTTCAACACTTGCCCAAGGATAAAGTCGTGTCTTATTGGCGATAGACGGAAGGCAGCTCTTTTTCAACCGGCACAAACTTTATTGATAGAGAATTTACACAATGTCTGGTATTTTTGTCTGTCAAATCCTCGCCTTCAAAAACGTGCCCTAAGTGACCATCGCAATTCATACATCTAATTTCCGTTCGTCTCCCGTCTTCATCAACTAATCTTTTAACTGCATTGGGAAAGTTCTCATCAAATGACGGCCATCCGCACCCCGCATCAAACTTGCTCTTTGAGCTGAAAAGCGGCGCATTGCACCTGCGACAAATAAAAGTTCCGTCTTTATAAAAATTGTCATACTCCCCGGTAAAAGGGTGCTCTGTTCCTTTGTGTAGAATTATATCCTCTTCTTCAAGATTTAGACTATTCATACTTTTATTCTAGAGAATAACAAAGTCTAGGTAAAGCAAAACTCTTATGGCCTTGCAACTGACATTTTTAGGACTGTTATAATTACAATATGAAAAAAATTTTGTTAGTCATTTTTTTTACTGCGGTTTTTATTGTTGTCAACATACAATCCGTAGTAGCTCAGGAAACAGATTTTCAGAGACAGGAGCATTTTGAAGCTGTAATCACTAAAGTGCTTGAAAATAGCGAAATAATTGAAGAAGACGGTAACAGGCATCCGTATCAACGTCTTCAAATGACAGGCACTTCGGGGAAATTGAAAAACAAAACTTTTATAATTGAAAATGGCAAACTTAACCAAGTCGGCATAACAGAATACAATAAAGGTGAGAGAGTAATACTTTCTATTTCCAAGGACCATTCGGGTAAAGATATAATACAAATTACCGATTTTGTCCGCCGAACCCCCCTCTATCTTCTTGCCGCTATATTTGTCCTCTTAACCATTATAATTGGAGGGAAAAGAGGTGCGAGTTCAATTCTTGGAATGGCACTTACTTTTGGCCTCCTTTTTCTATATGTATTACCTCAACTGTCCTCTGGTGCAAACCCATTTTTAGTAACATCAATTGCCTCTCTTATTATCATTCCCGTTACTTTTTTTCTGTCTCATGGTTACAGCAGAAAAACAATTAGCGCCATTATCGGTACTTTTATAGCACTCATCATTACCGGTGTTCTTGCCTATATCTTTATTGAACAGTCACATCTGACTGGTTTTGCCTCAGAAGAAGCTGGATTTTTGGACGTAATGAAAGAAGGAACAATAGACATACGGGGATTACTTTTTGCAGGAATCGTAATTGCTCTTTTAGGCATACTGGAAGACATTACTGTCTCTCAGGCAGCTATTGTTTATCAATTAAAATCAGCCAATAACAAACTCACTCACTTAGAGCTTTTTAAAAGGGCAATGGATATTGGACGCGATCATATAGCTTCCATGGCAAACACTCTTATTTTAGTATATGCTGGTGCGTCCTTGCCCTTGTTACTTCTTTTTATCAACAATCCTCTTCCTTTTTCCTCAGTTATTAATACCGAAATGATTGCAGAGGAAATTGTCAGAACTTTGGTTGCAAGTATTGGACTTATTTTGGCGGTACCTATTACAACTGCAATAACCGCTCTTATCGCCTCTTTTCAAAAGACAAAATCAGCTAAGTCTTAATTCTATTTCTTGTCCAATTTTAATCTTTAAATTTCTAATGCTGCCATGTGGCATCTCCAGCACATTTTTATGCAAAGGGTTCCATGCAAATATTCGATTTGGCCGCAAATTTTCCCTGAGACCAACTACTCTACTTTTTGCATCTAAAATTACAATATCTATCGGATACTTCATAAAAAAAGTATGGATTCCAAATCGTGTAGTAAAAAATACCGTTTTAGGCTTTGTTGTCCCCAAAAGACCGGCGGTTTTTTCCTCCATTGATTTTAAGTGAAAAGCCGAAATGACAAGCATATTATGAGTTTATCATGGTAAAATAGAGAATGGCATTAGTAGATGACGTACGCATAACAGTTAAGGCCGGAAACGGAGGGAACGGAGGAACTGCAAAGAAGCAGTTGTTCGGTAGCAAAAAAACAGCACCCGATGGTGGAAATGGTGGTAATGGTGGGAACATTTATTTCAAGGGAGATGCAAATATTTCTGATTTATCACAATTTCAATTCAAAAAGAAAATTGTAGCAGCCAATGGCGTAAATGGTCTTAATAAAGATCTGGACGGAGCAAATGGTGAGCACACTTACGTTCTGGTTCCCTTTGGCACAACAGTTACAGATGAAGCGACAGGGGACTTTGTAGAAATCCTAACAGACCAGCCCTTCTGTGTTGCTACTGGCGGACATGGAGGCATGGGAAACCACGATTATAAGCCGGATCTAGATAGACTTACTCCGCGTCATTTTGAAGGAGGAATTGGAGATGAGAGGAAATTACATTTGGTTCTTAATATGATCGCTGATGTTGGTCTTGTGGGACTACCAAATGCAGGAAAAAGTTCGCTTCTAAAAGCTTTGACAAATGCCGTTCCTAAAGTTGGAGCTTATCCTTTTACAACACTTGAGCCAAATTTAGGTGCAATGGGGAAAATAATTATTGCAGACATCCCTGGTCTTATCGAGGGAGCATCGGGCGGAAAAGGACTAGGAATACAATTTCTAAAACACATTAAGAAAACGAAAATTTTACTTCATTGCATAGCTTCTGACGAGAAAGACGTCGCAACAACATATAGAACAGTCAGAGAAGAGTTTGCCGGTTTTGATAAAATATTGCTGGAGAAAAATGAAGTTATTGTGCTTACCAAGAAGGACTTAACAACCGAAAAAGAATTGCTTCAGAAAATTGAAATACTTAAAAAAATAAATCCTCAAATTATAACGGCCTCAATTTATGAACCCGAAAGCCTCGAAATTGTTAGGGAAAAAATAATTTCAGCTTCTGAGGTTTTGTAAGTTTTTTAAGCTCAAATTCACGCTTTAGGGCCTCCGATGTGCTATTTAATTCTTCGGAATAAACAAGCCTCACTGGTCTTCTTCCACGCGTATATTTTGCTCCACCGCTAATTTCTCCGTTGTGTGCTTTTAACCTTTTTTCAAGATCTTGCGTTTTTCCTATATAATAAGTGCCATCAGCACATTTCAACATATAAACATAACAAGCCATAGAGACATTATATACAACACATGAAAGTTACGGAAAAAATAATGGGCATGGAGACAGCAATCGAAATTCTTGATGATGCAAAACCTCAAGATGTAGATGCGATTCTGGAATATTTTCATACAATCGATGCGGTATTTAGCACTTACAATAAAAACAGTCAGCTTACCCGCCTTAACAAGGGGTATTTGCGGTTGGAAGATGCTACACCGGTTGTCCGCAAGGTACTCAAGCTTTGTGAACAGACAAGACTTTTAACCCACGGATATTTCGATTCAAAAATAGAAAACCACATTGACCCTTCAGGACTTTTAAAAGGATTTGCTATTCACGAAGCGGCAGTGCAACTTGAGAAGAAAGAGTACAAGAACTTTTATATAGAAATTGGTGGTGACATTGAAATTCATGGGCATAAAAACGGGCAACTTTGGAAGGTAGGACTTCAAAATCCCGTTAATAAAGACAGTGTAATAATTGTCAGACTAACCGACAAAGGCATGGCAACCTCCGGTCTTGCTCACACGGGACTTCCAATCTATAACCCTATTACCCGAAAGGTGGCTAGTATCTATAAATCCGTGACTGTTATTGCAGTAAATGCTTACGAAGCAGACCGCTTTTCTACAACTGCGTACGCTATGGGCGTTAAGGCATTGGATTTTCTTGAAAAAACTGACAATGTTGAAGCGCTTATATTTGAACGCGATGGAAAAGAGGTTATGACATCCGGATTTGCACAATATTTGTAGTACCAAACTTGATTTCAAGCACTAAATGTGTTATTATAGTCCTAGATTTATCCTATCATTTAGCTACATTTTAAATTAACTGCTATGTCATCAAAAGTAATCAATCCCTGTACTCGTTGCGGTAAAGAAAGAATTGAAGGTAAAAAATGGAAAGAAGAGGTGGCCACTTTTTTTGGAACGTCAACAATAATTCATACAGACACAGTATGTCCCGATAAAGAATGCCAAAAGATTGTAGAGGAGAAGCTTGAAGCTCTCAAGCAAAAATCTGACGAATTAAAGCAGGAAAAACAAAAAAAACTTGATATAGCAACAGCAGCAAGAAAGGCAAAAGCTCTTCAAAACCTCAAAAACTAGAAATTAAAAAAATCCTGCTTACTTTTAATCCAATAATCTTCCTGGCGCGTAAGGTATTTGGTGTCTAAGGAATTTGCTAGCACAAATTTCACGGCCTCCTCAAGATATATTGTGTTCTGAGAACCCTTAACCAAAATTATCGCATTTTCCGGTAACTCTTCCTTTAAATGAAGGCCTAATTGAACAGCATTCTTATACCACTCTACCCTTTTGGGCCTATTCCTGCGACCCATAGAGGATTTAACTATTGGCACCACATACTCTAAAGTATGAGGCCCAACGCAGTATAGCTCATCAACCACAGAAAGAATGGACCTTGCTACCTCTTCGTGTTCACCCTTTGCTTCATTTCCCAACTCTCTCATATCTCCCATAACAAAAAGAACCGGACGTCCAGTTTTTGCTTTTAGAATTTTGAGCATATCGATAAATGAAAGCACTGTGGATTTTGAAGAATTATAAGATGAATCAATAATTAGTGAGTTTTTTATACCTGTGAGTAAGGTCGAACGGCCTTTGGGAAGCTTAAAATTCTTCTCAAGAGACTCCTTCAGTTGCGTATATGACAAACCCAACGCGTGTCCTGCCAATAAAACCGAGGCAAAACACTCTTGTGAAGCTTGGGGCAGAAGCATTCCTGAAAAAACAAGCTCAATTACTCTTTCCCCTCGAGTAGATGGTACTTTGTACAAAAACTTAGTTTTTTTAGTTGAAATTTCGTATCCCGCATAAGAAATTGTATTTGTTTCATCATTTCCAAAAGTAAGAAGCGTTACTATCTCTTTTTTTGCATTTTTTTGAATCCTTGAACTCAATCTCAAGTCGTCATTATTATATATGCCGACTTTTGTATATCCATTAGTAATTATTTTGCTGTCCTCATCTGCTATCTTACCTAAAATGAACTCCAGTGTATCCTGAGTTCTTTTTTTGAGTAATTTTTCAAATTGAAGTGTATGAGTCGCAGTCGCATTAAGATCAATCGCCATATCTGGTTTTACTATTGTTAAAAGGTAGGTCATGTTCTTGGGGGGCTCGGGATCATCAATTCCCATTTCAACAATTAGGTATTGCACTTTTTTAAGAAAAGTTATTCCGAAAGGTGCTTTAAAAAGAATCTTGAACCAGTTTTTTTTAGTAAAACCTTCAATGGGAAGACCCAGTATCCCAAGAGGAACACCTGTCTCGGAATTTCCGCTTACTACCATTGTTACAAAATGGTCTTTTAGAGCTGCATTTAGGGCATTTCTTGTTGAGGATTTTCCAACAGATCCTGCAATACCTATAACATATGGCTTATGAATTTTGAGAGCCACTCTTGCCCAAAACCTCAAATAAAATAATACTGTCCAAACGAGGATTTCCCGCATAGAGGTATTATATCACCGAAGGCAGTTTAAACTTGTTGATATCGCTCAATGATATGTAGATGTACCAATCGACTCTTGACTATTTACTATTAGCTATTATATATTGGTACACATGGACGACACGGATATGAAAGATGTAGCTATAGTTGACGGTCAGCTGGAAGAGGCAAGTGTTTCTACGGAAGCTATAACAGCGCCTCAGTCCCAAGCAGAACTCATCGTGAGTCTCACCAACCTTATCAACGCAAACCTCGCCGAAATTACTAATATAGAAAGAGACCTTTCCAGTCAAAAGGAAATGATCGATAGTGTTTTGGATAACGATGCGACTTACAAAGAACATGCCGAAAAAGCCAAGGAAGCGGCACGCGTCAAATCAAACACCAAAAAGGAGATATTTAAGCGGCCTGATGTGAAGCACGTTGTCGAGAAATTAACAGAACTTAAGGATAATTTGTCGGATACTCGCGAAGAGTTATCAAATTACATCCAAGAATATGCTACCGCTTCAGGTCAAAATTATTTCGAGGCGGAAGATGGAAGTATCCAGGAAATAGTATACGTTGCAAAACTCCGGAAAAAAGCAGCATAAAGTCTTTCTTCTATCATATCTTCGCCCAAAAAAATACCGCAGGTAGTTTGAATATCATTCTGAAATCTTTCAGAACCGTTTCGCTGAATTGCTTCAGCACAACATCCAATTACTCTACGGTATTTATTAAAAGATCGAATAGAAATTAATTTCTATTCCAACCTCCATCTCCTCCTCCGCGTCTATCGTCTCTTCCTCCGCCTCTGCTTCCCCCTCCGCCTCCGCGTCGGTCAAAGCCTCCTCCTCCGCCTCTGCTGCCACCTCCGAATCCTCCGCCTTGTGGGCGTTCTTCTCGTGGACGTGCAACTGAAACAAAGATAGTTCTATCTCCCATAGCAGACTTATCAAGAGCTGTTATAGATTCTAAAGCTTTTGCATCATCTTCTAGTTCTACGAATCCAAATCCTTTGCTACGACCTGAATCACGATCTGTGATAAGGGTTGCTGAAAGAACTGTTCCGTAATCTGCGAATAATGTTTTAAGATCATCCTCAGTTGTTGAATAAGGTAAATTACCAATATATAGTTTTGTCATTAAATGTTCACCACCTTTCTTTTGGGATTAAATATAGTATATGTGTCGATAGTTATCTTGAAGCTAAATGCGGTTTGTATCCTTCTTAGCTTTGTTATTATATCACATATTGCAAAAGTTACCGATAATAATTTTGCCAAACATTTTGTACTCAATTTTTAGCCTCAAAATTCGCCGTGAAGCGTGAAATTTTTCATGAACTGTGAAGTTTTTGCGTATATAGTTTTCTTAATGTTGACAGTTGGGGGTAGACCTACTATGATGAAATTAGTTTTGGGCTGCCTTAATTAACAACCTCGCTTTGCGGGGTTGTTTTTTGCCCATCTTATTATCACTTCCTCACCAAAACTATACTCCAAGCGAAGGGATGTTTGCTCTTAACAACAGTAAGTCCCTGTTTTTTTAAAAACTTTTCAAAACCTCCAGCAGTCCAGTGGTTGATATGTTCAGGATGGTTACCAAAATTCTTTAGATATTTCCCTCGTAAAAAATTTGCCATTATAAAAAATGGTTCATTTGGAACGGAGAAAACGATATATTTGGCACTTACTCTCTTTATTTCCGCAACAGCCTTTTTTGGATCGTCTAAGTGCTCAAGCACCTCAGTGCAAATTGCGACATCAAAAGAATTATCAGGATAATTTAAAGCATAAACATCCCCCTGGGCTAAAGAGAGCTGGGGATATATTTTCTTTCCCAATTCAATTGCATCTTTAGAATAATCAATTCCGGCATTTTTCTTCCCGATTTTTCTTTCGTTAAGCTTTTTCAGAGTAAAACCCTCACCACAACCCACATCCAAGATGGAGATTGGCTTTAAAGGCTTTAGGATTTTGAAAAGTTGCTTGTAAAAATTGCCAATAAGAGCTTTTTGTATGGGGTTTGTGTTCTGATGTTTTAGGTAGTTTGTCGTTTCGGCCATAGCGTCAATTATACGATCAATAAAGAAACCGTGCAATGAGCTACGTAGGGAAATATAAAAGCGAATTTTGAAGGGATATTGGAATTAGAAAGAATTAGAAAATTTATGTATACTAAAATTGCATGAAGCTTATTGGTAATTTTTTCGTGTGGTTTTTCGTCATACTTTTAAGTGTAAATGCCGTGTTAATGGGCATTACCTATTCTAGTGACGAGAGACTGGCTTCCCTCAAATCTGTCACCTCACCACTGCCGAATCTTTTTAATTCCGTTTTTCCCAAAGACGCTTCAGCTTCTGAATTTTGGCAACCAGCGACACGAAGCTCGTTAAATAACTCTGCTTTTGAACTGACAGCAACTAGTGCTATTTCTTACGATATATCAACAAATACCCTAATTTACGGTAAAGAAATAGAGAAAAGATTGCCAATGGCTTCTCTAACAAAAATTATGACTGCAATTATCGCACTGGAAAGAATGGATTTGAACTCGGAGCTATTAGTTACCAAGAAGGCAGCGGAAATAGGCGAAAGCTCGATGGGGCTTTCCGAAGGGGAAAAATTGCCACTGACAGAACTTATGTACGGACTAATCCTACACTCAGGCAATGATGCAGCAGAAACAATAGCCTCAGGAAGCAATTTTGGAACGGAAAATTTTGTTCATCTCATGAACAAAAAAGCCGAGGATCTAGGACTTTCAAACACGCGTTTTACAAATGTTTCCGGTCTTCAAGGTGACGGACAGCAGTATAGTACGGCAAAAGATTTACTCGTAATTACGCGTTACGCTTTGCAAAATAAAGAATTTGCAAAAGTTGCAGCAACTTACCAGCGGGACATTCCTGCATCATCCCAACATAAAGCTTTTACCCTCTACAACGAAACAAATTTACTTACAACGTACCCCGGAGTAAAAGGAGTAAAAACAGGCTATACGGATGAAGCAGGAATGTGCCTCGTTACATATCTTGAGTATAATGACCGTAAAATTATAGCTGTACTTCTCAATAGTCAGAACAGGAGGCAAGAGATGAAAGAACTTTTGGATTTTAGCCTTAAGACTTTGGGAGATGAACCACCACAATACAATTAAACCCTCGATTGTTTTTACCCCCTATCTTGGTTAAAATAGCATAACGAATATAAGCCTGAGTGGTGGAATGGTATACACGCACGCCTTAAGAGCGTGTTGCCTCGGCAATAAGGGTTCGAGTCCCTTCTCAGGCACATTGTGTGTTAATTGCCAGGATACTTAAGAAAAAGATAAACTCTTTCCTTTGGTAGAATTACGTTTATTTATTGTCTACCATGGATTCGATTTTTGCTCCAAACCAAATATCGGCAACCCATCCGGTAATCAATTTGTCTCCCTCATTTACCTGAACCGGGTAAAAACGCTTTTTTTCAAAAAATAACGGATAGTCCGACTCAACAGGCTCACCAACTATTCTCACTCTACTTCCCGACCTTAGCTGACCATTGGCGTTTTTTGCTGTTTCGGGGACACTTCTCAAGGCAATACTATCATTGTCAACGGCAGCATCGCTAATTAAATAACTTTCCCCCACCTGAGGCTTAAATTCGACTCCATTACTAAGATATTCTTTTCCTCCAAAAAATCTTTTCATGTAATCATACTTCGCAAGTAATACTTGATAATCCGTAGGACTTTCTGCCGCCAGATATTTTAATGTGTTTCTAAAGGATGTGCCATCAATATAGTAACGAGAGAAGGTTTCAGCATAGTCCTCCCTACTATTAGTGTGGGCATAGTCACTCACAAATGCTGTTTTTCCACTATTGTCAAAACCCTTTTTGTGAAGTTCTTCTTTTTTTGCATTAACCACTGAATTAAACTTAGCCAATGTATGATCCGAAGTCGAAAGAGAAATATAATGACCAAATTCATGAGCAATAATATGCCCAGCATCTTTATTTACAGAAATAATCTCTTCATCGTTTTTTCCGATAACTGAACGCACATAATACCCAGCCGCCTCTGTTCCCAGATACGGAACTATTCTAATTGGTGGAAATTCAGTAATAGAGTTTTGCTCCATAATCTGTCCAAGTCTTGAAATTAACTCTAGAGAATTGTCTTGGAACACAAAAGCGCTATCTCCTTCTAGTGTCACGTCCAAATTCTCGTTGTTCATCAGCCAAACTATGTCCTCTACGCTTTGTTTTGATTTCGACCGTTCTTCTTCAGTTGGGCCGGTTGACAAGCTCATTACGCGGGTTGTGTACTGATCTATCAAAATCAGGTCATATGGATCTTTTACTGATAAGTTTCTGTTCGTGGATGGAAGCCTTACTAATCCTTTATCCTCATCAAGGGCTATCTCACTCATTCCAAAGTATGTTTGTAGCATTTTTACACCATCCAAGACCAAGAACTGTCTTTGTCTTGCTACAAAATCCTTGGTCTGAGCATCATACTGCGTTCTCACCTCATACCCTATGAATTTGCTCAAGGAATCCCGAGCAATCTCATAGTCGTTATTTAACAAAATCTGGATCTGCCCAACGGTTAATCTTTCACCATATAACTCTTTGTACCCCTGAAGAAGTCCATCTAGCCCCGTTTCGCGATCATATTCAAAATTTCTTGGATCATCATAATTAAGTTGCATATTAAGGTAATCCGCAATCGGCGGAACTACAAAATCATTAATCATTTCTACTCCACCATAAACTGCCATACCTAGCATTACAAAACCAGCACCTCTTGTAGCAGTACCTTTAATGGCTGTGTTCAATTTACTTGGGCGAATTTTCGTAATTGTTATTTCACTTGGAGGAATAAAGGCTTCAGTTCCCCGAATTGACGGATCTACATGCTTCTCAACTGCTTCTTTCATAGCTGCTATTATACATTATGAAATTCTACTTAATATTGGTTTTTAAAAAATCAATTATTTCCCGGTGATATACGTAGAAAATGTACATATTTACCAAAATTAGTCCGGGGAAGACTATTCCTTTTTCGATAAAACTTCCTGTGTGAAACCTAAACGCTTTGATTGGAGGTACTCCAAATTTTATAGGTATCGGAAATAACCACGGCACTCCGCTATAAGTGAAAGAATCTGCGATTAAATGTGAAATAACACCTATCATAAAAGCCCACCATACCACCTCAATGTCTACTATAAGAACATTCGAAATTAGAATCAGAAAAAGCTTTGAGATCACCGCAAAAAAAATAATTCCTAAAATAGAATGGGAAATATGACGGTGACCTCCAAAAATGGGCGAAAGAAGCCTTCCTAAAAAACTTCCCAGCCTAACACGCTTCCACAAGGCACCAGTTGACTGGTCAATGTCGGGTGCAAGACCTCCTATCATATTTGCCGAAAATGCAACAAAAGCTGTTGCTAAAGTCATTGTCGCAATTGGTTGAGTCGCGACCAGAAGAGATAGCGCAGTGAATGCTGTAAGGTCGTGCGTTCTTCCTGTCATTTCAAATTTTGCTCAAAAAATTCCCCAACAACCTTTTTATACAAATCCGGATGGGTTATAAAAGTCTCGACGTGCTTGGTATCCGGAAAGAGAACCCTTTTACCCTTTTCCACTCTCTCAAGAAGCAATTCCGAGTGACTGGGAGGTATCAATGTATCGTTGTCTCCGTGGAGAAATAATAACGGAGTTTTTTTTAATGCAACTATGCGATCAATCGGGCGCACTGTCTCAACATCTATTTTGTAAAAAACTTTTGCCATCAAATAGATGCCCGGATGCATAAAACGGGGAACACTATGCTCGTCTTCCATAATATTTGAGACAATCTCTCGTACAGCAGTTGCCGGACTATCCAAAACGATTCCACCTGCCTCCCGAATTGCTTCTGAGGCCATTAGTGTGGCAATAGCACCTAAAGAATCACTTATTATTCCAATGCTTTCAGGCTTGAATTCTTGAGTTTTCAAATACTCAAAGGCTCCTCTAACATCATTTTGCTCATATTGACCAAAGCTTAACCTGGTCTTTGTTGACTCGCCTGTCCCTCGAAGGTCAAATAACAGAACAGTGTATCCTTGCGCAATAAAGAATTTTGCAATCTCAACAGTTCCATATACTTCATTTACCCTATTTTGATTTCCGGCTCCATGTACAAACATAATTGCTTTATCATTTGTACCGGGGAAATACCATCCTGCCAGGGGCAATCCGTCACTCGCTTTGAAAGCAACATCGACAACACGCTCGCTTATCTGGTTTTCGTCATATGTAACAGGACTTTCCCCGGATACTGTCAAAACAGAAGCTATGTATGTCGATACTCCAAGATAAATAGTAATTAGGATAAAAACACCAAGAACTATAATGACAATTATTTTCATAAATTAAGTGTAGCAAATACTTGGAATAGAATCAGTAGTATTCTCAATATTTTGTTCACTAACTAGAACGCGCTTACCAATCTTTGCGATAATATTTTTTTTCCTTAAGTTCTTTTGGTAAATAATCCTGTTGTACACTATTCCCTTCCTTTTCCTCTTTCCATGCGTATCTTATGTGCCCCTTTCCATAATCAAGATCCTTCATGACACTATTGGCAGCGTTTCTGAGATGCAATGGAATTTCGGGAAGGTTTTCCATTTCAATGTCCGCCATCGCTTCAAATATGCCTGACGTTGAAGCAATAGACTTTCTAGCTGTTGCCAAATATGTGGCTGTCTGAGCAAGAATCAGCTGCGCTTCAGGAAGTCCAATCATGTGAACGGCCTGCATAGCGCTTGTTGCTACAACGAGGGCCGTTGGTTGAGCATTTCCAATATCTTCTGATGCAAATATCGCCATTCGTCTTGCTACAAACATCGGATCTTCACCGGCTTTGAGCATTCTTGCTAGATAATGCAGCGTTGCATCGGGATCACCACCTCTCATTGATTTTATGAAGGCTGAAATTGTATCGTAATGATAGTCGCCTTTTTTGTCATAATAAATTGCTCTTCTTTGCATTGCCTCCTCAGCCGTTTTCAGATCCAGTTTTTTGGATATGGATACGGCAACCTCAACCGCATTTATTGCAAAGCGCGCGTCTCCATTTGAGTGCTTCACAATATGAGTTATTGCCTCCTTTTCCGCTTTAATTTTTGGAAAAAATGAAAGTGCCCTCAATACCACCTTCTCGATATCGGTATCCGTCAAAGATTTTAGAACGAAAAGCTGAGAACGGGAAAGCAATGGCGCATTAATCCTAAATCCCGGGTTTTCCGTTGTGGCGCCAATCAAAATTATCGTTCCATTCTCAACATGAGGTAAAAAACCGTCTTGCTGTGCTTTATTGAAGCGATGGATCTCATCGACGAAAAGTATTGTTTTTTTCCCGTTTTCTTCCCGCAATTTTGTCGCCTTTTTGATAACCTCACGGACATCCGCAACGCCGCTAGTGACCGCCGAAAAGAAAACAAATTCAGCATCAATTGAATTTGATATTACCGTTGCCAAGGTCGTTTTGCCGCACCCAGGAGGACCCCAAAACATCATTGAAGTAATATTTCCCGTCTCAACCATCCTCCTGATGGGTTTTCCTTTTCCTATCAAATGGTCTTGCCCAACTATGTCGTCTAAAGTCTGTGGCCTAAGTCTCTCTGCCAAAGGAGTATGCATGGGTCAATTGTACCACTTCAAAACAAGTTGAAATTTTTGTAGAATATGTCAAGCGTCATTCTGAACTAGTTTCAGAATCTTATATATGATTAGATTCCGGATCAAGCCCGGAATGACAAGAAGAAGGGCCGGTGGCTCAATGGTAGAGTACCTCCATGGCATGGAGGGGGTTGAGAGTTCGAATCTCTTCCGGTCCACACAATTTAATCTTAAACTTAAACTTTTAGTTAAAAATTACCAACAACAAAGTATTCTAAGAGTACACTTCTTGACATACAGCTTATCTAGTGGCATATTAGGGATATGGAAAATGATGCTATTCAACAATCCCAGGAAAGCAAACAATGGATGTCTCCGAAAATAATAATTGCGGCAGTAATTCTACTACTGATTATCTTGCTTACAGCTTATTTTATGAATCAGAAAAGTTCAAATTTGCCTGATTCGGCGGCCCCTACTCCCCAACCCAGTGAGGCTGTAATTCAGGAATCTGTAGCTCCAACGACAAGTGCAACTCAGGAAAGCACGGTAAAACAATTCACGATTGACGGTTCAAATTTTAAATTTACACCTAATGCAATTAATGTTAATGAAGGTGACACTGTTA
>JAUSNA010000078.1 GCA_030645455.1 Candidatus Levyibacteriota bacterium
TCCTCCTCCGTTGGACTCCCGCTATACTCTCCATAATTTGCAAGCGACTCTCCTTTCCCCTCCTGATATATTTCATCGGCTGTAACGAGTGATGCCCCACCGCCGGATAGTAAAACAAAAAGAGAACCGTTGGGATTAAGAACTTGAAAACTCAAAGCAGCAGGAGTTGTTTCTTTTAATTCCTCTATAGAACGTTCTTCTTCTGTTTTGTCAGCTCTTCCGCCTTCCCTAAAGTCCGATTTACTCCATGCTCCTTGCACGAAAAAGTCTGCCGTGCTATCAACTTCAACTGCTGTATCTAAGAAGTAAAATTTCCCGTCTTTTACAACAAGAGGATTTATTTCCAAAAAAGAAAAATAATAATTATCAAATGCTGTGATAATGCTCTCCAAAGTCTCAACTGGAAGACTAAGTACTTTTGCAATATCCTCATACTGGTGGTAGTCGGATAAAATTGCTGTTGTAATTGAGCCTTTGTTACTTTCAATTTCAATTCCTCCTTGCGTCGAATAGTGTATTTTTTTTCCTTCTCTAACCCTTTCAATTGCCAAATAATATTCTCCAAATCCTTCGTGCTCAATAAATTCTTCCAGGATAAAATGATTAAAACCTTTCTCCTGTAATTTTTCGATTTCCTCATTTATATTTTTCTTTGTGACACCGAATGACACCAACCCCCTCTTTTTACGCTGCTTTATCCCTTGGTCAACTTTCAAAACATATTTTTTCCCATCCTCCATTTTCTCCAATAAATCTGCGGAGTATTCATTATTTGTGTTAATTGAAATGCCGCTATATGGGGTTTGTAAAAACCCAAAAAGCACCCTTTTTGCTGCAAATTCTGAAATTTTCTTTCTAGCCATGGGTCAATTATACTAAAAACAAAAAAAGTAAACCTTAATACTTAATTCTTTCTTCTTAATTCTCATTCAGAAGTTGATCGATAAGGTAAGCTACTCCGTCTTCATCGTGAGAAGGAACAATAACGTCAGCGATTTCTTTTACTTCCTGATGCCCATTTGCCATGGCAACCTTAAACCCCGAAGCCTCTAATAGTGGAAAATCATTATAACTATCCCCAACTCCTACAACTTCTTCTCTTTTGACGTTGACATACTCCATTACGTGTACTACTCCATGCAGTTTTGTTGCCTTAACTGATGTAATATCCCAACCGTAACCAAATTTATTATGTGTTCTTAATATACTCAAATACGGACGGCTATTTTCAATTTCATCCATCAACTTATGGACTTTTTCATAATCATGATCGTATGCCTTTACAACCATTTTTGGAGCATCTTGTGTTTCAAAATCCTCCAACTCTTTTTTCATTACATTTGGAAAATCAAGAACATACTTAAAATTAGTATAAAGAACATTTCCATGCTCAACTAAAAAACTTAAATTATTTTCAAAAAAAATTGTCATCAGCTCACCAATACTTTTTTTATCAATTAATTCTGCCGAAATTATTTTTCCGGTCGTCGGATCAACTATCTCTGCTCCACCTCTCGTAATAACCGGAGTTTTCAAACTCAGCTTTTTACAATCTTCATTTATCATGCCAAACTGCCTACCTGTAGCTATCGAAAAATATCTTCCGGAATCAATCCATTTCTTAACCGCTGCCTCAACAACCGGAGTTACAACATGATCTACACCTGCCAACGTTCCATCGTAATCGGCAATTAGAAGCTTAAATTTTGCCCTATCTTCGGGGAAATTATTTTGCACTCTCGTATTATATAATAGGAACTCATATGTTCAAAACCGTACACCATATTGCAATTATCTGCTCTAATTATGAAGTTTCGAAAGATTTTTACATCAACAAACTTGGCTTTCAAATTGTTAGAGAAACATACCGAGAAGAAAGAGAGTCTTATAAACTTGATTTAAAACAAGGGGATGTTCAGATCGAATTATTTACATTTCCCAAGTCCCCAAAACGTTTATCCTATCCCGAAGCGCAAGGACTCAGACACGTAGCATTTGGTGTAGATAGTATCAAATCAGTGATACGCGACCTTGAAGAAAAAGGGATTGAATTTGAACATTTAAGAACAGATGAGAGGACTGGGAAAAAATATACGTTCTTCAAGGACCCCGACGACCTCCCGATAGAACTCTACGAGATTTAATTCTTCTTCTTTTCGAACATAAATCCAAAAAAACCTAAATACCCTAATCCAGCAAAAACTACAGTATTAATAATTATAATTAACGGAATCATCCAAAGCAAAGTTATCGAGATTCTACTTACTAATGCTTGTTTGTCTTTAAGGCGAACATAAAACAGGCCACCAATAAAAACAGCAATAATTAATAATTGAATACTAAATAGACCAATATGAAAAAAGTAACCATCAAGAAAAGTAATTATCAGATTCGTAATTACAAAAATAACTAATTTGTTCCTATTCAAGGATTTGTTCTGCATTCCTACTATAAATGAATAGAATAGAATAAGAAAATAAGTATCAATAATTAAGAGCATCAATGCCGCAGGAATAACAAATATAAATAATCCACCTAGTACTGGCAACCCCAACATAAAGCAAATGAGGATTAACAATAGAATAAGCTTAGATCCTGAGAGAAGCGTCTCAATAAATTCATTATCATTTTTAGGTATTGGGTCTTGAGGAGTATAACTAAAACCTATCGATGAGGAAGGACTCATTTGATTTCCTGCGCTTGAAATGTCATTATCGACCATACATTCATGTTAACACATGATTATGGGCCTTCTACTCTTCTTTGGGTACGAAGTTGGATTTTGCTTTAATTTGCTCTTGGATCTGAACAGGAACCTCTTCGTAGTGAGATGGCTCCATATATGCATTGGCGCGTCCTTGAGTCAAAGATCTTAATGTTGTTATATATCCTGAAAGTTCTGCAAGAGGAACTTGAGCTAAAATAATTCTTGAATTACCTCTTTCCTCAGATCCCGAAATTTGCGCTCTTTTTGCTGAAAGATCTCCGATTACATCTCCCATGAATTCATCTGGAGTGGTCACTTCAACCTTCATGATAGGCTCAAGAAGAGTTACATCTGCTTGACGTGCTCCCTTTTGAAAAGCCTGAGAACCTGCAATTTTAAATGCAATTTCTGATGAGTCAACGTCATGATATGTTCCGTCATAAAGTGTTACCTTAACGTCAACGACCGGATATCCAAACATTACTCCGCGTTCCATTGCTTCCTTTATACCTTTT
>JAUSNA010000005.1 GCA_030645455.1 Candidatus Levyibacteriota bacterium
GTGGAAGTGGAGTATCCGAAGAAGACATAAAGAAAATGATGGAACAGTACCAGACAGAAGAATAGTCCACTAATTTCCTGGAGTAATTAATTTCAACAAGCCTTTTGTATTAATAAGTTTCTTTCTATACGCGGTTATTGCTATCGGGATGCGCAATGGCTACTATTTTCACGGAAAGAGTGTGGGGTGGAATATAGTTTGACCGATAGTGTATAATAGGATTATGAATAAGAAAAATAAATCCTTCGGAGAAGCAATAGCAGTCGGTTCTGCTTTGGCAGGCGCGGCACTTGGTGCTGCAGCCGTACTTTTATCCGATAAAAAAAATCAGGATAAAATCAAAAAAACGGTTGATGATCTGTCCGATGAAGCGGTTAAAATCGGAAAGAGTGTCAAGAAAAAAGTAGAAGAATTTACAAATACAGAGGCAAAACCTGCAAAAAAAGAAGTGAAAAAAGCTGTTAAAATTGTCAAAAAGGCAGTTGATCCTACCCCGGCAAAAATTTATACCCCACGGAAAAAAGAATAGTTAGTCTTCTAGATATCAAATCTCATTTATATGACCCAGATCATTGTGTGTAATTTTGAGAGTGATACGATCTTGATGTGAAAAAGTTATATCTTATTCAAAGCAGTCTTCTTCTTTCCGGAACCATTTTCTCCTGGTATACGGTTGCAAATGATTATCTGAAGTTTGTAGATGGGCAGGGAGTAAATCCCATAACGACCCCGTGTTTTTACGGAGCTATCGGGTTTTTTGTGTTCTATTTATATTCCCTTTATATATATTTTGCGGATCAATCTCAAAGGCGAAAGCACCAGAAAATACTAGTGATATTGCTTGTTGGCGGAACACTTTTTGGATGGGGGAATTTTGCGATAGAACTATGTAACTTTTATATTTTCAAAAATCCGACTAGCTGCTCCGGGGCGTCTACTTCTTCACCATTTTTGACAGCGTGCTTTTATGGTTCCGTATTGTATCTATTGTCGCTTATAAGTTCCGTTGTAGCATTTCGCAAATCAAAGAATCCTAATAAATAGCTAGGCAATTAATAAGGTCAAGCATTTGTTTTTGAGTCAGTTTTTTTAATTCTTTTTCCCGCTGGGTGGCAAATTCCCGTGTTTGGTATTCCTCAATGTGGACCATTTTTACAGGGCGTCTTGCCTCGGTGTATTTAGGTCCGGGAATTTTGCCGAGTCCATTGTGTTCTTTCTCGCAAAGTTTTACGTTATCCGTCTGTCCGACATAATACGTATGGTCGGCGCATTCGGCAATGTAGACTGAAAAGAGGAGTTGTTTCACTGAGTAAGTGTAGCACACAAAGGAGTAGTGGGGGTGAGGGACCAGTCTCAAAAAAAAGTTATTCGTGATACAATCTCACCTATGACAGAGAGGTCTGCTTACCATGAATCAGAAGACGAGATGTGGGGGCCAACGTATATTGACGTTTTGGCCTTAGCAACGGCCCGTACTTCAAACACAAAATTTCACGCCGACACTTTTTCTTGGGCAAAAGCTATACAGGAAGGTCAGAAAGAAGCAGTAGGAGTGGATCCTGAATTTCTTGCAGATCTCCATTTTGAGGAGTTCCGCGAAGGCTATCTTTGGAGCGATCAGGTTCATGCCTTCCTTAATATTATGGGAAAAAGCGGGGCAATTGAGGTAGGGAGTCCGAGATATAAGATCCGCGTTTTTGATCAAAAAGCAAAAGAAGATTTTCTGGCTAACGTTGACCCGCGGTTAGATGCGCAAAGTGAGGCAATAGCGTATGTTACGCAAGCAATCGACTCAATAGTTGGAATTGGATAGTTCAGGGCAAATTAGTCTCGTCAATTTCAAATAATTTGAGACGGGATTTTTGGCCCGCAATAAGTTTTACACCGCCCTTTTTTATTTTAAAATAATCAGCCAGTGCTTCTATAGCTTCCTTATTCGCTTTACCCTCGATTGGAGGTGCAGATACGTAGGCATTAATCTGTCCCAAAATGTCTCTTTCGACTCTGGGTTTTTTGGAATTCGGATGGACGATGATATTAATCCTCATTATGCGATTATATACCCCTTTTCCCGGCTATTCTCAAAATCATTTTAGGTAAATGATGTGAATAAAATTAATTTTAAAAAAAGCGTATTGTTTTCTTTTTCATAATTTGCTTTAATTATCCTTGCATCAAGAGTTCCCGCGCAAAGCGGGACAGCAACCGTCAATTTACGGTGCTATATCCGGGAGGAGATGTGTCCTAAAGCATTTGCTGAAGGAAAAATTTACAGCCTCCCGTTTGGGAGGTTTTTTTATGGCAAAATACACATTGTTCACCTCAGAGTCAGTAGCTTCCGGCCATCCCGACAAGATTTGCGACCGGATTTCCGATGCTATATTGGACGCGGCTTTACAAGAAGATCCGAATTCACGAACTGGCATCGAGACCGTTGCCGGAGCAAATAAAATATGTCTTTTCGGTGAGGTGAGGACAAATGCAAAAATAGATTATGAAAAGGTTGTACGACAAACTGTTGAGAAGCTCGGATATACTGAGCCTTCGTGGGGATTTAGTCACGAGTCTGCTTTTGCCAATGATATTCATGCACAATCTGCCGAAATTGCAATGGGGGTTGATGCCGACGGGGCAGGAGATCAGGGAATGATGTTCGGGTTCGCGTGTACAGAAACAAAAGAGCTTATGCCTCTCCCGATAATGCTTGCACATGCGATAGCAAAAAGAATTGATGAGGTGAGGGAAGAAAAAATTCTTAAATGGCTTCGTCCTGACGGAAAAACACAGGTAACTGTCAGGTACGAGGAGGGAAAGCCCGTGGGAATTGAAAAGCTGGTTGCGGCTGTGGCACATGATGAGAAAACAAATGCCCAGAAAGTACGGGATGATGTAGTAAAGTTCATATTCAAGCCGGTTCTTTCCCTCTACGATCTTGAGTTGCCGGATGAAAAAGACATTACTATCAATGGTACCGGTCTTTGGCATATCCCGGGTCCGGAGTCCGACGCGGGACTTACGGGACGAAAAATAGTAGTTGACACATATGGCGGATACGCCCGTGTTGGTGGAGGTGCATTCTCAGGAAAGGATCCGAGT
>JAUSNA010000012.1 GCA_030645455.1 Candidatus Levyibacteriota bacterium
CAGTGATCACTACTCCATCAAAAAGCATAAGGTCATCTCTTCCAACCAGAATTCCACTGGCGTTGGTTTCGGGAAATCTCGCAAGAACCCGGAACTTGGAGTTGAATGGAGTGATAACAACTGAAAAATTTCGGCTGACTGCATCTACTTTTCCAATAAAATAGTTTTGAAAAATAACCGTCATTCCTTTTTTAATCTTATCTTTCTCACCTACGTTAATAATAAATTCGTGAGGAGTTTTATTGTCTCCCTGAAATCCGATAATTTTTGCTGCCGTTAAGTTACGGGAGGTTTCGCCACTTACATCAAACTGGCTTTTGAGAGCTACGTTGTCCTGCCTGAGTATTTCATAAGCCACTAATTTTTTCTCAAGTTCCTGATTTTTTTTCAAAAGAATAGAGTCATCCTTTCCCTCATTTTTCCCAATTGAGTATAGTAAGCTTTTTGGATAAGAAAATATTGTCTGAACCGCTCCCTGCATGTAGCGCACCGGAGGTGAATTTCTATAGAAAAAAGTAAGAACACTAATAATAAATACGATAACAAGCGTTATTAGTATTTTTTTTCGTTGAAATTTCGGACTTGAAGTAATCATTGCAGGCAGTAAACACTGTACCAAAAATGAGCCCATGTGGCAAGCTTTATGCTTGGAAAAAAGCCCCGGGGAATACCCGGGGCTTAGGGTGGGTGATTGTTGCGCTTAGTTTTGGTGCGGCGGTGCTGGTGGTGTCGGGCCCGAAGGACCGCCGGGCGTGTTGCTCGGCCATGGCCTTGCTGTTCGTACCGGGCTGATACCCGGAAGCGTTATCCCCGGATATGGGGACGTCGTTGGTCTCTCCTTGACCGGAGCGGCGGGCATTACTTTGCGCTCGCTTCGATGCTGGGGCCGAAAATCTCCGCTTCGCGATCCTTCCCACGATTTGCTCGGACCGATTCGGAAAACTCCTGATCGACCATTCCGTGGTCGCGAGCCTGTGCGCGCGTGAGCTCTTTTGAACCCACAACTGCGGGCTCTTCGCCCAATCTATGAGACATTGCTTCCTCGCTTTTCAAGTATTGCCTTTCGGCACTCCGGAAATAAGAAGTAAGTATTAAGCAAAAAATTCTTAATACGTTATCAGCAATTCTTCTTTCAAAAGTGCCAAAAGGCAAAATCACAACAATCACTTGTAAATGTGCGTCTGCAAAAATTAGGAATGCATAAATCCGGATATTGCAGACAGAACTTTGTTATTTTACACCTATAGTTTGGTAAATTCCAGAGAATATTTATTTTGCCTTCGTATGTAAAGTACTAAAAGCAATCCGGGAACTAAAGTTCCCAAAAATAATCCGGCAGGTGTTTTGTAAAAAAGTACTGCCCTGCCAACAACAGGCACAATTGTTTCTGTTTTTCCATAAATATCTGTCGCATGAATGAGGTCTAGGTCTGTCTTTGAATTCGCATCACCCTTTGTAGCAAAGTATGTTTCTCCACCCACTATCAGCTTTTTTACTATCCTATGAGTGATAGCTTCTTTATTAATATTAAAAGTTATAATATCACCGGGTAAATACCTCTTCTCTTTGACTGCGTAGATCACACTTCCCGTTGGTATAACGGGCTCCATCGAACCAGTAGTTACCACAAAAGGCTTAATGTTCTCAACGTAGGGAGTTTTTAGAATCAAAAAATTTATTGCTACAATCGGAAAAACAAATATATTGATGGCAATAAAAAACCAAAAAAATTGGACAGACATACAGGGCAGATTTGATACTCTTAAATTACTATAGCAAAAATGCCCGTTGACACAAAAGAAAATCCAAGCCTAAGATCAATATACGGTAGCACTTATTTTATGAGCAGAAGTCTTGAGACTTACGCGTCTGCTCCCCCTGAAATTTCCGCACAAAAAAGCGGGGATCAATTGCGGCCTCATCTCTACAATCCATACGAGTACTTCCATGCATGGCAGGAAACCGGCACCACGATGCTTTTAGGTACCCTATCCATGATAAAACCACTGGCAGAACAGCAATTGCGCGCATTGGAAATGACCGATGAAATGCTCGGGATGGGTAAGGAAATGCAAAACTTTGAGATGCTTAGATATTCTCAGCCTTCGCTCTACTACGGTACACCGGAAACAAGAGGTCAAAGTCACATCATCATGACAAATGGATTTACCCCATACAATATAATGACGGAAAATGCTTTTGTCGCGCCTTTTTTAGAATTTTACAGAACCATGATCCCGCAACTCAAATCAAATGCATTTCTAGAACCAAAAAGAAAATGGTACGAAAGGCATGGTCATACCACAAATTTTGCTTTTGATGATCCGAATCACATATGGTATCAAAATTTTATAGATACATATCATTCAACGGTTGATGCACTGGATTTACACGATGATGTATGGATTGACGGACTAAGCGGCGGCGGTCTTTTGGGAGAAATGGTAGCTAAAAAACTGGCCGGTGAAGGAGCAGTTGTCAATCTAATTACAAATGGTAGTCCTGAGGTAAGTGAGGAGATGCTCCAAGTTTTTGATAAATCTATAGAACAACCCGGAATGATGGGGCAGGTTCATATGCTGGCAAAAATGAGCGCAACTATGGATCCGGATCAAGAAAAAATGGCTGAGGAAATTTATGAAGCTACGCAACGGCAATTCCACCCAGATAGCACGGTCATAAGATTTTATTCAAAGGATGATAGGGTCTGCCCAAAACCATTTGACCCTAATGCTATTGAAGTTGGAGGCAAGCATGCAGTTATTCCGTATAGAGAAGTGGTCTTAAAAACTTTGCAGAAAGTTTTGACTGACTCAAATCACAGGAGGGAAGCGGCCTAACTTTTAGGAGAAAGCTTTCGGTACACGTACGCACCCGCCAAAGATACAATCGGCCAAGCAACAACAAGTCCGATTCCAAAAAGAAGCATTCCTAAAAGGGTAATTCCTATAAATATCAGTCCCAAATAAAATAATTTTAATTTAACTTTCTTAGTTATTTGTCCGCTTTTCTTAAAGGCATCAAGCGGACTCATTTTTTTATCAACGATAAGATACGTGGTGTATTGGTATTTAATACCCCAAATTATTCCGGGAACAATAAGAAGTATCAACCCGGCAATAACAACTACTCCATAAAGCAAAGAACCTAAGAAGTAATTTAAAAGCAAATTATAGTGCTTATAAACATCTTCAACGACCGGCTTTTTCCCGTCAACAAATTTAAGAGAGATCACAATTATTCCGATGCTCGTTATCATCTGTACCAGCCATCCGAGAATGGAAAAAATGAAACTTACTGAGGGCATATTTTCTTGAGCCCAGTCATGCAGCCAATTCGGAACCATACCTGCAAGAACAACGATAATAAATGCGAGAAGTAAAAACTGCCAATTTTTCTTAAATGTTTCCCATCCAAAAAACAGTGCTTCTTTGATGGTAAATAAATGCGTAGCCATAAGTGTATTTTCTCTAAATAAGGTTCAAATGTCAATAAGAATTTATATCTTTATTTTGGAGTGGCAAAAACCAACAATCTTTTCCACGCAGTACCGGGAGGCCAGCAAGTTTGTAGAATAACCCTCTCCCCCTGTCCCAGTGCACTATCAATATAATGAGTGTCCGAATCGTCCACAATTTTTGTCTCAGTAACGGTGTAGTTATGCCTCTTGTTATTAAAATAAAGCACCACATCATCACCCGGTGACATTTTATTCAACAAATAAAATACAGCGTTATATCTCCCGACGTTCCAAAAATTATCAGTACTATGTGCAAATAAATACGTAGTGCCGTTAAGTCCGGGGTACGCAGTTCCTTTTGCATGAGCAATGCTTGTTCTTAATACCTCTAAGTATTCTTTTTCATCGTCAGGACTTACATTTGCCGCGATCCGCTCATTTGCTCCTATTTTTGGAATAATTACGGAAAAAGCAGGATCTTGGGGGTACAAAATCTCTTCCTTTTGACCTGACAATACAGTGTCCAAAAGACTGGGTTGTGTTTTTTCTTTTCGCTCTTGAAGAACCAATTTTCCCAATTCCGACGGCCCATTATTCACCTCTTGCACGACGCTATATTTCACATCAAATAATTCGGCAACCTTGTAACGGACTTCAAAATATCCAGCTGGACCAAATGTCGCACCGATTCCAAAAAGAGTAAATAACACCAGAAAATTACCAATTGTTCTGACGATTAAAAAAGTAATGATTTGCTTTTGCCTGGATGCTTTTTTGAAATTTTTAGGAGGAATTGCCATTATTTATTTCGTCCCTCTTCTATAAAAAATGTTTCTTTCTCAGCCGTCCATGCAAGAATCGCATCTTTCAATGCAGGAGGAACAATATTTTTTTCGATAAATTCCTCCATCGTGAACCAAAAAAATTCCACATGCTCTTCTTTAGAATGAATTTCCCGAAGGTCAATTTCCGTTAAGAATACAAAACTTATTTCATGTTTTCTCTCCCCGCTCTGGATAAAAATATTTTCAACTCCTCCAATAAATTGAGAACCTGTAACAATTGCTCCCATTTCCTCAAATAACTCGCGTCTCAAGGCTTGATAGAGCGTTTCGGAAAATTCTACGTGCCCTCCCGGCAGAAAATAGTAGTCCCGCCCTGCAGTCTGGCAGACCAGTATCTTTCTGTCCCTGACAATAAAAGCTCTAACGATAAGTTCCATTTCATGCGCCATACCTTAATTATACATAAAGCGTAATGCACTTGACACATTTTTCAAAAAAATCCATAATGGGGCTATGTCCGAAGAACTAACTGTTGGAGAACAAACACGCAAATTGCAGGACAGTGACACCCCCTCATGGAAAGATAGACTTGCAACCATCCTTGGACACAAGAAGACAGTTGCGGCAGGAGCCGTAGCAGCAACACTCGTCGCAACGGGTACTGCAGATAATGTACTAAACTCAGCAGATAATGTTGCCGATGCAGTAACACGCCCAATTGAAGCAGTCCTTCCTGGCACTTCAGAAGATTTCAAGACTCCCAAAAATGTTCTTACAGGTTCAATTGATGTTCATATAGATGGTGAACTAAAAGCTAGAAAAGATCCAAACACAAGCGGTGACATAGTTGATTGGAAAAAATTAAAACTTGTAACTGAAGAGTTTGATCCTAATGATAATAAAATGAAAGAAAAACTGGTAGATCTATCTGCTGCCGAAAGGTTCAGGGTTAGTAATTTACTCATGGTTGAAGCTCAAGCAACTGGCGGTGGCTTTTCAGAAGATAGAAACTGGGGGAAAATAAGGGCAGAAGATGAACATGGTGAGAGGTTCGATCTCTATTTTAGTGTAAGCGAAGAAACAAACGCAGAAATTGACAGGAAAGATAATGATATTATACCTATTGACTTTAAAGACTTAGGTGATGGCAAAAGCGCTGTTAAGCCAAAAGATGCATCATCCAATGCGCCAACCATAGGCACTGTCAACAGCATCACCCTAATTCAACCACAGGATTAACTTTACTTTTTTGAAGTCTTCGGAGCAAAAAACGCAAGCAATGCTATCAATAAAAATGCGGTAAACGCCATGACAGGGATTGTAATATACCCATACTGCGCAAATTCTTTTGCAGAACATTTTGCAACTTCATCACTACATTCAAGTGCTTTAGGAAATGTTTGTACCAAAATATGATACCCTGCAATTACAAGCCCTATCAGTGAAAGAGGAAGCGCATACTTTTTTACCCCATCGTCACTTTTTATCATCGAAACAAAAGATATGAGTCCAATCGGATACATCGCAATCCTTTGGAACCAACAAAGCTTGCACGGAGTAAAATTTGCTACCTCCGAGAAAGAAAGACTTCCAGCTGTTGCGACTGCACTTATAAAAAATATTCCCGTCGTATAATTCTCAGAAATAAATTTTGCAATTTTTTGACAATTTTTTTCCTTTGGAAAAAACTTTTTTGTTATTAGAATCGCTAAAAGAAAAACTGCTACCCCTTGTCCAAAAAGCGTAAGCGTTGAAAAAATTTCAACTATAGAATTTGCAAGAGGTGACATATTACGGTTGTAACTGTAAGGGATCGGGGGCAGATGTTGGACTCGTACTCTCTGAATTTTGAGGCGTTGCTGTCTTCAATTTTGCATCTATTAATTTTTTGAACTCTTCAATTCCCACCGGACTCTCAATTTTTTCACCCTCCAGGTAGAATGTCGGGGTTCCTGTTACACCATTACTTATACCCTCTTCCCTCTGGTCATTAATCGATTTTTCAGCTGATGGATCTTTTTGATCTTTTTTAAATCGCTCCAGATCAAGAGACAATGCCTTTGCGTATTCCTCAAATTTTGCTTGAGGATTTGGCAACGCAGACCATACTTCCTGCTTCTCATATAACATATCTATATATTCGAAAAATTTATTTTGCTTACCCGCAGCTTCTGCGGCAAGAGCTGATGGCATCGCATTTGGATGAATACTTACAAGGGGATAATGTTTGAAAGTGAGCTTGACCCTATCCGGGTAAGCAGCCAATAATTCTTTAACAATCGGATGGTAAGTTTTACACGCCGGGCACTGAAGGTCTGCATACTCAACGATGCTCACAATTTGCGCTGAAGGATCGGCAGATGCTGTTGCCTCCTCACCTTTACTTGTGATCATCCGTACGTGACCCGTGTCGGCAAATTGAGTTGAACCAGTATTTGCAGCTGGAGTATTTTTATTTTTTGCAACAAGAACAATTCCCACAAAAAGAACAAGAAATAGAGCTGAAACGACAGCAATTGCTATCCACTTAACGGAGTTGTTCTTTTGTTCTAAATTTCTTGATTGAAGTTTTTCCAGCTTTCGGAGTTCTTTTATTTGCTTTTTCGTTAATCCCTCGGCCATGTCTTCTATAATATTGCAAGTAAGCATCCGAGTCAAGGAGTTAGCGAATAGGTACTGTGGTAAAATACTATATTAAACTAGACCCCGTAGCTTAATGGATTGAGCAGTCCCGTCCTAAGGGAAAGACTGGTGGTTCGACTCCACTCGGGGTCACACAATTTGCAAATCAAACCTCTAAACTTTTGATTTTTTGCATTTTGAATTTTGAATTATCTTTCGGGGTGTGGTGCATCGGTAGCATACGCGATTCGGGTTCGCGTGGCAGAGGGTTCAATTCCCTCCACCCCGACCAATTTGTTGCCAGCCAATTGACACATTATAATATCTGCTGTAAATTTTGATTATGGCAGGAACCGAATCTTTTTCGACGACATTACCACAACCCTTAGAGTCTTCCCAACAACAACCATCTTACGAATATCTTGATTACCGAATTGACGAATTTGACGTAGATCCCAATACTCAATTCCAACCCTTGAACATTGTCGTTGTGGGTAAAGGCCAACTCGCCGAAGGGTACCTCAAAGCAGTAACGGAGGCAGGACACAATGTGATAAGTGTTTTTGGACCGGCAAAGCAAGAAAACGATAAAGATTTTGATATGGTCAGAAAAACTGCTAAAGAAATGGGGGTTCCCGATTACATGTTCAGTAAGTTAACAGATGAGAAGGTCGTGGAGGAATTAAAAAATGCAAAACCGGATCTTATTATTGGAGCTAGCCTTACTGCAATTCTTCCCGATGAGGTTGCAGAATTGGCATTGTTGGGCGCCTATGGATGGCACCCTTCGTTACTCCCTGAATATAGAGGAGCAACAGCTGTTGCCTGGCAAATTCTCAACGAAGAGGAAGAATTCGGAATGTCACTCAATGCGTTCGGCAGAGACGACGAATCAAAAGTACCAAACCAGCCCGTAAAGAGAAACAAACCTCTACCGATAGGTTCAGTAGAAAATGATGAAAAAGATACTTTAGATAAAGGACCAATATTAGCTCGTCGCGTGGTTCCCAGAAATCATGAATACCCAACAACCTCAGCTACATTTCCCAATGTTCTTTTTCCTGCAGGAATTGAATTTCTTGTGGAGGTGACAAACAAAATGGCGATAGCAAAAGACATGGGACTTATTTTCCGTGGAGAACCACAAATTGACGGTACAGGAAGCTACCAACCAATTATGGAAAAGGTGGCTCATGCAAAAGTCGATCCGATTGAACCTGCTCACAGAGGGAAAGCAATTATCGATGCTGCATCAAATAACCCCGGTGCCTGGCTGTACGACGAAAATGGCAAGATGATCTCGTTATATGGAGCATCTGTTGTAGAGGGAGATCCCCAAAAACCGGGCATGCTCTCGCAAATAGTTGAACTGGAAGAAGGCAAAGGATATCTTTTGATAGGAACAGGACAAGACCTTCTTGCTATCACGACTCTTCGAACCGGAGAAATAATAGAAGGCAAAGAGAAAAAAGGCAAACTAACTTCTGCTCCACAATTCGCAGCGGACAATAATATCGTGGTTGGCCATACATTTACGTAAGTACCTTGCATTGAGAAATATTTAGTGGAACAATGTTAGTATGGATCAAGACAAAGTAGTGCCTCAACCTATTTCACCAAACCCAACACAACAACCGCCGGCACCACAACCTATTGTCATCCACAAAAGGAATAATGCACCTCTTGTCGGAGCAATTGTTTTTCTCGCGATTGTTATTGCGGCTACTGCGATATTTTTTGGCATGCAAAATAAAGATACCCAAACAACACTTGCACCTTCACCCACAACAATTCCTACTGAAATTCCGACACCCACAACTGTAATTGCAGCTCCCAATCAAATAGTATTCACCTCCCCCAAAATGCAAGACCTTGCATTTGCGCAATATATTGTTTCTTACCCTCAAGATTGGGTAAAAGAAGAGAAAAAAGACGAATTAACCAACACACTTACCCTTACAAAAAATGGCAACGAAATTGAGATCCACCAGGGACCAATGGGCGGCAACCAATGTATATTTGAAGGAGAAGTACCTGACGGACCGGCCAACGACTACAGGACATCTGAATTTGTAGAACTCAAAGCAGGAGAAATAACACTAAGAAGACTTGTATCCGCATCGGGGACGGGAGGTAAAACAGCCTACTCATTGTGCTCAAATTCAACTACTTCGGCGACTTCATTTGGAATCCCGACTGTATTTGGAGTCATTACTTACAGTATCACCTCTCCATCCGAGGAAGCACTAAATGAAATGGATGCTATCCTCACAACTCTTAAAATTGTTCCAAAACCTCCAAAGTAACTGTCAATGGATAATGATCTGATGCATCGGGAGTTAACAATTCCTTTTTGATGATCTTAAATTCTTTTGATATAAATACCATATCAACAGCCGCAATTGCGTACCCCGGATCTTTTTTGTGCAGCATATTAAAAGTTGAGACAAGTGAATTCCCAAAAACACTTTGAATATCAAGCTCTTCGGTAAGCGTTTTGACAAATTGGGTATTTGGAGACAAATTTGTATCCCCAGCTAAAATTATCGGACTTTTACCTTTGATTGCTTTAGTCAAAATTTTTAGCATCTCATCTCTTGCCGGTGTGTCATTACCATGCCTATCCCAAACCCCATGCCAGGAATAAACATATACATTTTTACCCGATATATCTATTTGCGCTTCCAGTATTCCCTCAGTCACCGATGAAGGATCAGGGTCATTCATTACCAAATCGTATTCCCCAAGTTCTCCATTGAAAAGGTAATTCGCGTGTTGAGATATGGGAAATTTAGAAAAAATTGCATTTCCCCACGGTGCTTGCGAGGTTTTATCAATAACTGTTGGCTCAAATACCACAAATGGATACTGAGGAAATTCTTTTTTAAACTCTTCAATAGTTCTGAAGCGCTTTTCTAATTGTTGGTTTTTTGAATCAAAAACTTCTTGTAATGACATGATGTCGGGCTCAATTTCGTGGATGAATGAAATAAGGTTGTCCCAAAAAACCCCACCATGAAGAATATTAAAAGTTAAAAATTTTATTTGCATAAGTAAATCTATATAATAAATTTGACACTGCGTAATATTATATGATAGACCAAAGATAATGGAAAACGTAGAAAATCAATCAGGCAGTAGAAAAATAAAAAATTTCCTAAAAGCCGGCATCATTGCAGGGTCTTTAATTCTAAGTGGAAAAGGATTGGCAAATTCACAAAATAACCCCGATAACCCTACTCCCAATTCGGAACACGTACTGGTAATTCCCGAGCTTGCAAAAGATGAAGACCAAAAACCGGAAGAAGTTGTTTCGGAGGTACCCTTCTCAACTTTTATGGTGGGACTAGACAGCCAAATTGAAAATCCTGAAAACGTCATATTAAAAACCCAAGAAGAAGTTGATAGTTATTGGAAAAAGGTTAATTTTGACGCTAATAGACCGGCACCGAAAATCCAACCGGGTGAGACTGTTTTTCTTTCAGTTCTGGGCAAAAAAGATGGCATGAACGCGACCTTAATTACAAAAATTGAAAAATCAGCAGATCCAACTACTAATTCAGATCAGATAAAAGCGTATGTTGAGTCGTATGACATTGGTAATGAAATTAATTCTGTTTCAAAATCCTCTCCATATTCGGCCGTAAGTGTTGACACACTTAATCCCAATTTTTCAGTTGAATGGATATACAACCACATAGAAGGAAAGCATGGTTTTAGTTATTCTCCCGGAGATGCCAGAGATGATGGCCACGGAAATACCGAATATGGCCCGGGCTCGCTAATCATTACGCCCCTCGAACAAGTTGTTGACAATGACGCTCAATAGGTGCTCTACTATTTATAGCGCTTAACTTTGTAGCTTAATTTATGGTTCATGAGATTAAAAATAAGAATTTATTTCAACTAGCACTTCAGTCAGCCCGGGAAATTGGATTTAAAACAATTTCGGCATACGCAACAATGTTCGGGCTTTTTGTTGTTATCACAATCACTTTTATTCTTGCTCAAAAGCAACAAGATATTCGCCAGCGCGCAGCTGAAATTGTTTATGTCAATTGCGCTGTTTCGGGCTTTACAATTGATTCAGAGGAAA